>NZ_QKTQ01000008.1:0-171927 GCF_003234875.1 Curtobacterium sp. MCBD17_028
CGCAGGAACACCGAGCCGGGAGGCACGGCACACCCCCGCCGCGCACCAGGACTCCTGAATCGTCACCCCCGCCCTGGACGCCCCACCTCCGCCGCCACGGCCGCACAGCCGCGAATCCCAGCCCCGGCCCAGAACCTCGCGGCGGAAACCGCGCCTCGCCTGCAACTCGCGCCTCGCGCACGGAGTCCACCTCGCCCCGCGTCAGACCCCACCGGTCAACAACGCAGGAACACCGAGCCGGGAGGCACGGCACACCCCCGCCGCGCACCAGGACTCCTGAATTGTCACCCCCGCCCTGGACGCCCCACCTCCGCCGCCACGGCCGCACAGCCGCGAGTCTCAGCCCCGGCCCAGAACCTCGCGGCGGAAACCGCGCCGCGCCTGCAACTCGCGCCTCGCGCACGGAGTCCACCTCGCTCCGCGTCAGACCCCACCGGTCGACAACGCAGGAACACCGAGCCGGGAGGCACGGCACACCCCCACCACGCACCAGGACTCCTGAATTGTCACCGCTGGTCACTCGTCACCGCGCTGGTTCTGGGCGCCGCTGCTTCGGGGCGCCGCTGCTTCGGGGCGCCGCTGGTCAGCGGTCGCCGCTGGTGCGGCGCGCGGCGCCGCTGGTCATCGGGCGCCGGCGGGCGGACCGCCGCGCCGCGCCGCACCGCACCGCACCGCGGACATCTCACGCTGCGAGCCGCCGCCGACGCGCCGTGAATCGCCGCTCAGGCGTGCGCGACGGCCACGCCACGGCGCTCGCCCCGCCGCACGATCGGCCTGACGATCGCGCGCCAGCCGAGCAGGAACACCCCGAGGACCACACTGGCCACGATGAAGAACGACACGGGCAACGGATTCCCGTGCTCGACGCCCTGCCCCGCGGTGACCCGGATCGCCATGCCGACGAGCACGGTGAGGATCCAGGCCACGACACCGGTCGGCCACAGCGCCAGCGGCCGGGACCACGCCCCGCTCGTGACGTAGGCGATCGCCCAGCCCGCGAGGAACGGGTAGGCCGTGATCCACAGCGTCACGGGTGTGGCCCCCTCGCCGTGCGAGAGCCGTCCGATGAGCGCGAAGACGACGACGAGGACGACGTCGATCACGGCCGCGAGCCAGCCGAAGGTGCGTGTGGTCACGAAGCCATTGTCGCGCACCGACTCGTGCACCAACACCGAGCGGCGGTCGGCACCCCGATCCGTGCCGGCCCGATGACAGCCACGATCAGAACAGGCCGCCGCGCGGGGGCGTGCCCGGTACGTCGAGCCCGCGGAACATGTCGGACACCAGGGCCTCGATCTGCGGTTCCACCAGGCGCTCGATGGCCTCGGCGATGCGGTCGCGGTGTTCCACGAGCGCGAGGCACACCGCCGTCCCGGTGGCCCGAGCGCACTCGTCCGACAGCGCGATCTCGTGGTGCAGCGCGGCCTTGGCCTCGTCCGACAGCGGTTCCCGTGGCGACGTCGCCTGGGCTCCGGTGCCGGTGAGTTCGGCGAGCGTGAACAGGAACGGCGAGCCGGGCTCGGGCTCCGGGTCGACGTCGAGACCCTGGAACTCCGGCGACAGTCCGTCGGCCGGCTGGTACCCCGCGGACCGCTTCCGTGCGTCGGAGCGGTCGAGTTCACGCTTGAGCAGCGGCAGGTTCTTGGCCGTGTAGTCGTCCACGGCGTCGTCGATGATGGTCGAGACCCGACCGATCAGCGCGTGCTGGACCGGGTGCGGCACGTCCGGACCGAACCCCGCCGCGGTCGCGATCGGGGACCCCACGCAGCGCCGGCAGATGCGCGTCCGTGGCCGGGCCGACCCGATCTGCCACCGCGGCAACCAGCGGAGCCAGACGTCGACCGCGGTCCGCACGCGCCCGTCGATCCCGTCCACCCCTCAAGGGTACGGTCGGGAGGCCCGGTGCGCCCCCGCCCCGCACCGAACGGTGCAGAACCCATCTCTGTGCAGGATCACAGCGCGAGCCTGCGAGCCCGCAGGATCAAGCTGCTTCGGTGACGAAGTCGATCAACTCCTCGACCCGGCCGAGCAACGCCGGCTCCAGGTCGGCGTACGTCCGCACCTGCCCGAGGATCCGCTGCCACGCGTGCGCGATGTCCGCCTGGGACTCGTGGGGCCACCCGAGCGCGTCGCAGATGCCGTGCTTCCACTCGATCGACCGCGGGATCGTCGGCCACTCGCGCAGTCCGAGTCGCGCCGGCTTCACCGACTGCCACACGTCCACGTAGGGGTGCCCCACCACGAGGACGTGCCGACCCCACTTGCCCCGCATCACGGCGTCGGCGAACCGAGACTCCTTCGACCCGGGCACGAGGTGGTCGACGAGGACCCCGACGCGGCGTCCACGCTCGGGCCGGAACTCCTCGAGGACGTCGGCGAGGTTGTCCACCCCCGACAGGTACTCGACGACGACACCCTCGATCCGGAGGTCCGCCCCCCACACCTTCTCGACGAGTTCCGCGTCGTGGCGGCCCTCCACCATGATCCGGGAGGGCAGGGCGACCCGCGCCCGCTGTGGTCCCACCGCGAAGCTGCCGGAGGCGGTGCGCGCCCGACCGTCGGCGGTCCCGATGCCGGGCGCCGCGCCTCCCGGCCGGTTCGCGGCGCGCCCGCCGATCGGCGCGGCGGGACGCCCGAGCCGCACGAGCTCCCCCTCGAGCAGGAACTGCCCCGTCGCGGGGAACGAGCGCGTGCGCCCCTTCCAGTCCTCGAGCTCGACGAGACCGGCCTCGAGCCGGACGACCGCGCCGGCCCACCCCGACGCGGGGTCCTCGAGCACCATGTCCCGTTCGAGCGGGACCTCCCGCACCGTCTTCCGTCCCTGTGCTCGCCAGTCCCCGGCGAGCACGTCGGAGCCGTAGCGGTCGTCGCCGGATCCCGATTGCACCCGCCGAGGGTAACGTCGAGGCATCCCCTCCCCGGCCCGGCGGCGCGGTGCGTCGTGGTGCCGGGAGCATCCACCCCACCCCGAGAGGCCACCCCATGCGTGCCACCGTCATCCACGCCGCCCGCGACATCCGCGTCGAGGACCGCGACGACCCCACCATCATCGAGCCGGGCGACGTCGTCGTCCGGGTCGTCGCCGCGTGCGTCTGCGGCTCCGACCTGTGGCCGTACCGCGGCGTCCGCCCGGTCGAGCCGCACGCGATCGGCCACGAGTTCGTGGGCACCGTCACCGAGGTCGGGGACGCGGTCACCACCATCGCACCCGGAGACTTCGTCATCGCGCCGTTCACGACGAACGACGGGACCTGCCAGGCGTGCCGCCACGGCATCACGTCGAGCTGCGAACACGGTTCGGTGTTCGGCGGCAAGCAGGACCCCTACGGCCATCCGATGGGTGGCGCCCAGGCCGAGATCGTGCGGGTCCCCGACGCGGAGGCGACCCTCGTGGTCGTCCCCGGCCCCGTCGACGACGCGCTCGTGCCCTCGCTCCTCACCCTCTCGGACGTCTTCTCGACCGGGCACCACGCCGCGGTCTCCGCTGGGGTCGGCCCCGGCAAGACGGTCGTGGTGGTGGGCGACGGCGCGGTCGGCCTGTGCGCCGTGCTCGCGGCCGCCCGGCTCGGCGCCGACCGCATCATCGCGATGAGCCGCCACGAGGACCGCCAGCGAATCGCGCGCGAGTTCGGTGCGACCGACATCGTCGCCACCCGCGGTGACGAGGGCATCGACGAGGTCCGCGCCCTGCTCGGCGGCGAGCTCGCCGACTGCGCCCTGGAGGCCGTGGGCACCAAGGAGAGCATGGACCAGGCGCTGCGCGTGGTGCGGCCCGGCGGCGCCGTCGGGTACGTCGGCGTGCCGGCGGGTGGCCCGGAGCTCCCGATGTCGTTCCTGTTCGGCAAGAACATCACCGTCGCCGGTGGGGTCGCCCCGGTGCGCGCCTACCTGCCGGAGCTGCTGCCCGACGTGCTCTCACGCGCCGTCGACCCGGGGCGCGTGTTCGACCTGGAACTGCCCCTCGAGGAGGCCGCCGAGGCCTACGCGGCGATGGACGAGCGCCGCGCCGTCAAGGTGCTGCTCCGCCCGTAGCGGCGGTGCGAGGGCCGGGAGCGCGGGCGGTGGTCCGCCGCCCGGCCCACGCGACGCGGCGGTGACGCCGACGCCGCGCTCATCGCGTTCCGCCGCTCGTCGCGCTCGTCGCTCGTCGCGCTCGTCGCGCTCGTCGCTCGTCGCTCGTCGCGCTCAGGCGTCGTGCACGGCGAGCAGGCGATGGGGTGCCGCTTCGACCACGTGCCACGGCGTCCCCTCGGGTAGGACGCCGCGCAACTCGCCCGCGGTGTAGCTCCGACGGATCGAGCGCAGCCCGTCGACGCGGACGAAGGTCCCGGCGGCCACCGGTACGACCCCGAGCGCGTACGCGCGGTAGGCGGCCGCCGAGCGTCGGATGTCGCTGTGCACGACCCGGCGCGTCGCGAGCGTCGCCGAGTCCGCGAGGAACGCCGCCCGTGCCGCATCGTCGAGGTGGTGCAGGACGTGGTTCGACACCACCACGTCGAACCGCTCCCCCGCCGCGACGAGGTCCTCGCTCGACGCCCGCCGGAAGACCACGCCGTCGGTGGTCGTCCGCTCCGCCGCCCGGATCGCCCGGGGGTCGGGGTCGATGCCGACGACCTCGACGCGATGTCCGGAGGCGTGCGCCCACCTCGCGATCGAGCGCGCCACGTCGCCGCCGCCGCATCCGAGGTCGAGCACGCGCGCGGGCCGCTCGACCGGGAGGACCGGCCGCACGAACCGCCGCCAGACCCCGCGCCATCCGCCGACGAGCGGATTGACGATCGCGAAGCGCCGGAAGGTCCGGTCGAGGGCACGAGGGTCGCATGCGGGGTCGTCCATGACCTCGGCGAGGTCCGTCGCTCGGACGCTGAGGTCCGGACGCAGAGGCTCGCCGAAGACGCGCGCGCCCCGCCGATGCTGCAGATCCGGGCGTGTCCCGACCGCCGCGTTCACGCTCGCACGACCTCGAGCGCTGCCGTCTCCACCGTCAGTCCCGGGCCGAACGCGAGGGCGACGACGCGGCTGCCGGGCTCCGCCCCGTCCTGCAGGATGCGGTCGAGCACGAACAAGACGGTGCCGCTCGACATGTTCCCGTGCTCGGCCAGCACGCGACGGGAGGCGTCGATCGCCATCGCGGGCAGCTGCAGTTCGTCCTCGACCCGGTCGAGGATGGCCCGGCCGCCCGGATGCACCGCCCAGAGCGGTACCGACGTCGCGTCGTCACACTCGATCGCCGCGAGGACCGGCGCCACGGCCTCTGCCACGTGCTGCTCGATGAGGTGGGGTACGGCCGAGGACAACACCATCTCGAAGCCCTCGTCGCCGATGTTCCACGCCATGTCGCCGGCTCCCTCCGGGATCACCGACGACGCGAACGCGTCGAGCCGCAGGGCCAGGGGCGCGTCGGGGTCCGGCTCCGCGGTGAACCGCGCGTCCGGGAGGTCCGGTGTCACGACCGCCGCGGCCGCTCCGTCACCGAACACGCTGTTGGCGACGATCTGGTCCGGGTCGTCGGAGGCCCGGATGTGCAGGGTGCACAGCTCCGCGCACACGACGAGCACGACGGCGTCGGGGTCCTCGGCGCAGAACGCCGCCGCGGTCCGGAGTGCCGGGAACGCGGCGTAGCAGCCCATGAACCCGATGTGGTGGCGGAACACCCCCGGTCGCATGCCGAGTTCCGTCGCCACGGCGAGGTCCGGGCCCGGCTGCGTGAACCCCGTGCAGGACACCGTGACGACGTGGGTGACCTGGTCGGCCGCGATGTCCGCCTTCGAGAGCGCGTCGGCGGCAGCGGCGACGAACAACGGGAGCGCGGTCTCGCGGTAGCGGTCGTTGCGGAACCGGGTCGACGGTGAGCGGATGACGCCGTGCTCATCGACGAAGTCGCTCGCGCCCTCGTGGAGGAGTTCGGAGAGCACGGTGTGCCGCTGGTCGACCGCCGAGGCACCGAACGCAGCCCCGACGATGCGCTGTCCGAGCCGACTCAACGCCGGCTGCGCCGCGAACAGCCCCTGCACCGCCCGCTGGTCGAGGGTGGTGGGCGGGACGGCCGTACCGACGGCGCGGATGATTGCGGGCACGATTCATCCTGCCACCGGCCCCCGCGCGCCGCCCAGGCACGATGCACCCCGTGGTCGCCATGCGATCCGGGAGCGTCGGATCGGGACCGACCACGGGGTCACGCCTCGTGGCGGCGGGACGACGATCTCGGCCGTACCGCCGGGCAGCGCGAGGTCAGGCCTGCGCGCGCTCCAACACCAGCTCACGGACACGGGCGGCGTCCGCCTGACCCTTCATCGCCTTCATGACGGCGCCGATGATCGCACCGGCGGCCTGCACCTTGCCGTCGCGGATCTTGCCCAGGACGTCCGGCTGGGCACCGAGCGCCTGGTCGATCGCGGCGATGAGCGCGGTGTCGTCCGACACGACCTTCAGGCCGCGGGACTCGACGACCTCGGCCGGCGACCCCTCGCCGGCGATGACGCCCTCGAGCACCTGACGGGCGAGCCGGTCCGTGAGGTCCCCGGTGTCGACGAGCGCGATGAGCTCGGCCACCTGTGTGGGCGACACGAGATCGGCCGGAGCGGCGTCCTGGGCGTTGGCGATGCGGCTGATCTCGCCCGTCCACCACTTCCGGGCGGACTGCGGTTGCGCGCCGGCGGCGACGGTCTCCTCGACCTCGACGAGCAGACCGCCGTTCACGACGTCCTGGAACTCCAGGTCCGCGAACCCCCATTCGGCCTTGAGACGACGACGGCGCGCCGCCGGGGCTTCCGGAAGGGCCGCGCGGAGTTCCTCGATGAGCTCGGGCGCGGGCACCACGGGCAGCAGATCGGGCTCGGGGAAGTAGCGGTAGTCGTCGGCGTCGGACTTCGGACGCCCCGCCGAGGTACGGCCGGTGTCCTCGTGCCAGTGACGGGTCTCTTGCGTGATCGTCCCGCCGTTGGCGAGGATCGCGGCCTGCCGCTGGATCTCGTAGCGCACCGCACGCTCGACCGCGCGGAACGAGTTGACGTTCTTCGTCTCGGTGCGCGTCCCCAGGCGCTCCTGCCCGCGGGGGCGCAGCGACACGTTCGCGTCGCACCGCAGGTTCCCGCGCTCCATCCGCGCCTCGGACACCCCGAGCGCCCGGACGACGTCGCGGATGGTCTGCACGTAGGCGGCACCGAGCTCGGGCGCGCGGTGCTCCGCCCCGAAGATGGGACGCGTGACGATCTCGACGAGCGGCACGCCCGCTCGGTTGTAGTCGACCAGGGAGTACTCGGCGCCCTGGATGCGGCCCGTGGCTCCACCGACGTGCGTCAGCTTGCCGGCGTCCTCTTCCATGTGGGCACGCTCGATCGGCACCGTGAACATGGTGCCGTCGGCGAGCTCGACCTCGACCGACCCGTCGAACGCGATGGGCTCGTCGTACTGGGAGATCTGGTAGTTCTTCGCCAGGTCCGGGTAGAAGTAGTTCTTCCGGGCGAAGCGCGAGGACTCGGCGATCGAGCAGCCGAGCGCCAGACCGAGGCTGATCGAGTAGCGGATCGCCTGCTCGTTCACGACCGGGAGCGACCCGGGCAGCCCGAGGTCGACCGGCGTGATGTTGGTGTTCGGCTCGCCGCCGAAGAAGTTCGGCGCGTCGGAGAACATCTTGGTCTTCGTCGCGAGCTCGACGTGGACCTCGAACCCGAGCACGGGCTCGAAGCGCTCGATCGCCTCGTCGAAGTCCATGAGTGCGTCCTTGGCCATCAGATCACGCCTTCTTCCGCTGCCGACTGCTGAGTCTCGTCGAGGTCGGGGACCTGCGAGATGAGGGTGCGCCCCCACGAGTCCTCGAGCAGACGCTCGAGCGCAGCGCCGTACCGGTAGAGGCGGGCGTCCTGACGCGCGGGTGCCATGAGCTGCACGCCCGTGGGCAGGCCGTCCTCGGGTGCCAACCCCATGGGGATGCTCATGCCCGGGATCCCGGCGAGGTTCGCGGGGATCGTCGTGAGGTCGTTGAGGTACATCGCGAGCGGGTCGTCGATCTTCTCGCCGAGGGGGAACGCCGTGGTGGGCGCACTGGGGCTGGCGAGCAGGTCGACCTGTTCGAAGGCGCGGTCGAAGTCACGCTGCACGAGCGTGCGGACCTTCTGCGCGCTGCCGTAGTACGCGTCGTAGTAGCCGGCGCTCAGGGCGTACGTGCCGAGGATGATGCGGCGCTTGACCTCCGGACCGAAGCCGGCCTCGCGCGTCGCCGCCATGACGTCCTCGACCGTGCCACCGGCCGCGGGCGTGACGCGCATGCCGAACCGGACCGAGTCGAACTTGGCGAGGTTCGACGAGGCCTCGGCCGGGAGGATCAGGTAGTACGCGCTGATCGCGTACGCGAAGCTCGGCGCGTCGATCTCGACCACCGTGGCCCCTGCCGACTCGAGCAGGGCGACGGTCTCGGTGAAGCGCTGCGTGACGCCGGCCTGGAAGCCGTCGCCACCGAGCTCCTTCACGACGCCGATCCGGACCCCGGCCAGGGTGCCGTCCTGGAGACCGGAGCGAGCGGCGTCCGCGAAGGACGGCCAGGCGTCGGTGAGGGACGTCGAGTCGCGCGGGTCGTGTCCGCCGATGACGTCGTGCACGAGCGCGGCGTCGAGCACCGTCCGTGACACGGGCCCCACCTGGTCCAGTGAGGACGCGAGCGCGATCGCACCGTAGCGGCTCACGCCGCCGTACGTCGGCTTGACACCGACCGTTCCGGTCACCGCACCCGGCTGGCGGATCGATCCACCCGTGTCGCTGCCGAGCGCGACCGGTGCCTCGTACGCGGCGACGGCCGCTGCGGAGCCGCCCCCCGAGCCTCCCGGGATGCGGTCGAGGTCCCACGGGTTGCGCGTGGGACCGTACGCCGAGAACTCGGTCGACGATCCCATGGCGAACTCGTCCATGTTGGTCTTGCCGAGCGGGACCATGCCCGCCTGGCGGAGCCGGGCGACGACCGTGGCGTCGTACGGCGGCACCCAGCCTTCGAGGATCCGCGAGCCGGAGGTCGTGGGCATGTCCTGCGTGCAGAGGACGTCCTTGATGGCGACGGGCACCCCGGCGAGCGGGCCGAGGGCGTCACCCGCGGCGCGTCGAGCGTCCACGGCCTGGGCCACGGCGAGCGCGGACTCGTTGACGTGGAGGAACGCGTGCACGTCGGTGTCGACGGCGGCGATGCGGTCCAGGTGGGCCTGGGTGACCTCGACGCTCGACAGGTCACGGGCGACGAGCGCGTCGGCGAGCGCCGCCGCGGTCATCCCGGTGATCTCGGCGCTCACTGTTCCTCTCCCAGGATCGCGGTGACCCGGAACCGGGAGCCGTCGGAGTCGGGCGCACCGGCGAGGGCCTGCTCCTGCGTCAGCGTCTGGCCGACCTCGTCCGGTCGGAACACGTTCTGCAGCGGGATCGGGTGACTGGTCGCGGGCACGTCCGGCGTCGCGACCTCGCTCACCTTGGCGACGCTCTCGACGATCTGCGAGAGCTCCCCGGTCAGGCGGCTGATCTCGTCCGGCGTGAGTGCGATGCGTGCGAGGTGCGCCAGATGCGCGACCTGCTCGCTCGTGATGTCAGGCATGGTGCTCCGTCGATCGGTTCGTGGGATGCCGACCAGTCTAGAGCGGCGGCGTCCGCCGACCGGGCCGCCGGGTCACTTGCCGGTGGACGGGGCCGGGATCGTCGCCGTGGTGGAGGACGAGCCGGACCGGGCGGTCGACTTCGCGGAGGTCGACCCGACCATCGTGGGGTCGGGCGTCGGCAGGGCATCGCCGCCGTACTTCTGGTCGAGCGTCGTCATCATGGTCCGACCGACGCCGAACTTGGCGCTGTAGCCGGTGGTCCCGGCGAGCATCGGGACGTTCGCGAGCCCGACCGCCCCCTTCACGTTGCCGATCCAGGTCGCGTTCGTGTACTTCGTCGTCGAGGTGACGAGCCAGTTCTGCACGTCGGCGTCGGTCGTGCCGGTCTTGGCGAACTTCGGGGTGCTGTCGCCGGGGTTCGCCGAGGCCGCGGTGCCGCTGCCCTGCAGGACGCCCTGCAACGCGTAGTCGACCGTGGCGGCGACCTGCGCGGAGACACCGCGCGTGCACGTCGTCGGGGTCGGCGCGATCGACTTGCCGTTCGCCTGCGTCACCTTGTCGATCGCGACCGGCGTGCAGAACACCCCGCCGTTCGCGAACCCGGCGTAGGCGCTCGCCAGGGTGAGCGGCGAGAGCTCGTTGACGCCGAGGATCATCGACGGCCCCTCGAACAGGCCGCTCGCACCGTTCGCCTTGTGGATGCCCATCGCCTCGGCGAGCTTCGCGATCTGGCACAGGTCGAGCTGCTTGCCCATCGCGGCGAACGCGGTGTTGATCGACTCCGCCGTCGCGAGCATGACGCTCATCGACGCCGGGACCGCCTCGGCGTTCGCGACGGACCAGGGGGCACCCGCGATGTTCTCGCACGTGTTCGTGAACTCCGCGGTCGGGTAGGTGTGCTCCGTCGTGTTCACGTACTGGTTCAAGGTGTGCCCGGACGCGAGCCACTCGGCGAGCGTGAACACCTTGAACGTGGAGCCCGTCTGGAACCCGGTGGAACCGCCGTACGCCTGGTCGGTGCTGTAGTTCACCGAGGTCGAGCCCGGAGGCGCCGCATCCGACTGGTTGAAGCTCGTGTTCTGCACCATCGACAGCACGCGACCCGTCCCGGGCTGGATGGTGACGTTCGAACCACCGATGTGGACGTAGGTCATCGTCGACGGCACGTAGGTCGAGAGCGCGGACTGCGCCGTCGCCTGCAGATCCAGGTCGAGCGACGTGTAGATCTTCAGGCCCTTGGTGTCGAGGGTGGTGATCCGGTCGGCCTCGGTGGTGCCGAAGGCGCTGTCGTGGAGCACGACGTTCCGCACGTAGTCGCAGAAGTACCCGGCGTCGTACTGGACCGCCGCGGCGCACCCGTTCGTCGTCGCGGTGATCTTCGGCGTGATCGGGGCCGCGATCGCCGCGTCGCGCTGCTGCTTCGTGATGTCGTGGTGCACGTACATGCGCTTGAGCACGTAGTCGCGGCGCGCCTTGGTGAGCGCGTACCCGTTCGCCGAGCCGTTGTCCGTGTCGGCCGGCTCGTCGATCCGGAGGTTCGCCGGGTTGTTGAGGATCGCGACGAGCGTCGCCGACTGCTCCAGGTTCAACTGCGCGGCCGTGACCCCGAAGTAGTACTCGGCACCGGCCTCCACGCCGTACACACGACCGCCGAGCCCGACGATGTTGAGGTACCCGGTGAGGATCTGCGACTTCGAGTACTTCTTGTTCACGGCGATCGCGTACCGCATCTCCTGCAGCTTCCGCTGCGGGGACACCTCGGTGACGTGCTGGTAGCAGGAGTCGATCTTCGACTGCGTCCCGAGCTGCTCGCACTGCTGGACGAGGACGTTCTTGACGTACTGCTGGGTGATCGACGACCCGCCCTGGACGTCCTTGCCGAGGGCGGTCGACGCCGCACCACGGAGCGTGCCGACGACGTCGATCCCGCCCTCGGTGGCGAACCGCGGGTCCTCGGTGTCGATCGCGGCCTGCTTCACCGTGGTGGCGATCGCCGAGTCCTTGACGATCACGCGGTTCTCCGCGAAGAACGACGCGATCGCGACGTCCTGGCCGCCCTTCTTGGCGTAGATCGTCGAGACCTGCTGCGGCGTCGAGATGTCGAGGTAGCTCGGCAGGTCCTCGAAGAACTCGGCCGCCGACGACACCCCCTGCCCGGCGAGCGCGACGCCCGGCGTGACCGCGACGGCGACGAGGACGCCCGCCACGACCGCCATGACGACGAAGAGGAGGAACGCTCCAGGCCACCGGACGACACGCATGTGATGACGGTACGGACTACCGCTGTACCCGGGCCGCTGCGACTCGCCCCGAATCTGCGTGGATGCTCAGGCCCAGCGGGTCATTCGCGCAGCTGGACGTCCTGCGGACGCACGAGCAGCAGGTCGGGGGACTCCGGCCCGCCACCACCACCACCGCCGCTCCCGCTGCCGTCCGCAGCGGTGCCAGCGACCGCACCTTCCGCGGTCAGGACGGTCCGCCCCGACGGGTCCGCGCCCGTGACGAGGTCGGAGCGGCCGACCGCGATGAGCGCGACGTCGTGGATGGATGCCGTCCCCGGCACGAGGTACTCGTTGTGGCCGTACGGGCGCCGGAACACCTCCTCGTCCTCACGGTGATCGACCCCGCCGCGCAGGTCGAGCACGGTCGACCCGAACCCGGGGGCCGCCGGATCGGTGCCGAAGTACCCGGTTCCCGCCACCGGATCCCAGTGTGCGGCGCCGACGAACACCTGCCCCGCAGGCACGGCCAGCTCGGATGCGCGGGTGACCGCGCTGCCCGGCGACCCGAGCACGGTCAGGCTGTCGACGTGGATGCGCCCCGACGACAAGGCCAGCAGGGCGGTCGTCGACCCGTACGAGTGCGCGACGACGGACACCCGCACCGGATCCGCCGTCCTGGTCGCGTCGATGCCCTCCACCACCCGCTCCAGACGCACCGCCCCCGCCCGGGCCAGTCCCACCGACAACACGTTCGTCAGGTCCGGCGTGCGGTAGCCGAGCCACGCGACGACCGCCACACCGCCCCGGCCACCACGAGCGAGGGGTGTCAGGGTCGCCTGCTCGCGGTACAGGTCCGCGCCCGTCGCGGTCCAGTCGGCGAACTGCCCGGAGACGGTGAAGAACATCCCGGGCACCATCACCGTCACGTCCGAAGCGGTCGTGAGGTCGCCCATCGCGATCGCCGCCCGCCCGGACCCCCGAGGATCGAGGGTCAGGAGCTGCTTCGGCGGGTCCTCCGGCCCCCGTACGAGCGCGGTCCGCACCTGCTCGAGCATCCGGAGGCGGGACGCCGACCCGGAGTCCGGGGCACGCGCGGTCCGGAGGTCCTCCCCCAGCACCCGCCGGTTCGCCCGGTCACGCACCGGGTACGGGACGCCCTCGAGGTTCCCCACCGCCTGCGGGGCGGACGTGACCAACCGGTGTCGGGCCTCCCGGCCGAGTCCGGACCACCACCGCGCGACGTCACCGGCGTCCGGCGGGGCGTCGAGCAGCGTTCGCATGACCGGCCCCGCCAGGCGCGCGGCGTGGCGCAGCGTCGCGTCCGACGCCGACGACAGTCCCGTCAGCAGCGCACGGCCGTGCAGGTCGTCGAGCCGCTCCGCCCGGGAGGCCCGGTGCACGCCCGTCGCGTCCGGCGCCGCCGCCTCCCGCGGGGCCGTCGCGACGACCACCTCCGCAGCTGGGCTCGACGCGGCCGCGGGCAGCGGCGTGGCCTCGATCACTCCGAGTGAGTGCACCGAGGCGGTGAGCAGTGCTGCGACGAGGAACAGCAGAGCGGTCTCCCCTGGGAAGGCCTGCCCGTCGCCGCCCTGTCGACGACGGGTGATGCACGCACCATCCTACGGACGTCCTCGTCATCCGGTCCGGGCGACCTGTGTCGCTCTCGCTCCGGACGATCACGCGTCCGGATGATCAGGCGTCGCCGAATCGGTTTCGCCGATGCTGCGTCACTCGCTCGGGGTCGCCTCCGTCGCCGGAGCGCTCTCCTCCGTCGCCGGAGCGCTCTCCTCCGTCGTCGATGCGACGTCGGCCGCCGCGATGTCCTCCGGGTCGCCTGCCGTGGCGTCGTCTTGGTCGCCGTCCACGGAGCGCTCGTCCGGCTCCAGCGCTGCGGGGCCCTCACGCACGAGCACCGCGAACTGGGCCGCGTCGATGATCCGCAGTCCGAGCTGTTCCGCCTTCGTCAGCTTCGAGCCGGCGCCGGGCCCAGCAGCCACGAAGTCGGTCTTCTTGCTCACGCTCGACGCCGCCTTGCCGCCCGCGGCGATGATCGCCTCCTGGGCGCCCTCGCGCGTGAACCCCTCGAGCGAGCCCGTCGCGACCACCGTGATGCCGGACAGCACGCCGCCCTCCACCGCCGCGCCGCCGGGGCCCGGGTGGTCGGGCGTCGTGAACTGCACGCCGGCCGCCGTCCAGCGCTCGATGATCTCGCGGTGCCAGTCGACCTCGAACCACTCGAGGAGCGCGTCCGCGATGATCCCGCCGACGCCGTCCACGGCCGCGAGCTCGTCGCGCGACGCCGACCGGATGGCGTCGAGGGACCCGAAGTGTGACGCGAGCGCTCGGGCCGCGACCGGACCCACGTGGCGGATGCTCAGCCCCACGAGGATGCGCCAGAGCGGCTTCGTCTTCGCCGCGTCGATGTTCCGCAGCATCTCGAACGCGTTCTTCGACGGGTACCGCCCCGGCTCTCCCCGGTAGTCCGCTCCGCGAGCCTCCGGGTCGAACGGCGGATCGGTCTTCTTGCGCGCGCGACTGAAGGGCGTCACTCGCTTCGGCACGGCCTGGCCGGTGGCATCGGTGTCGTCCTCGAGTCGCACCATGCCCGTCTCGGCGTCGCGCACGATGACCTCGATCGGGACGATGTCCTCCATCGTCAGGTCGAACAGCCCCGCTTCGGTCACCAACGGCGGTGTCTCGGGGAACAGGGGCTGCGTCAGCGCCGCCGCCGCGACTTCGCCGAGCCCCTCGATGTCGAGCGAACCCCGCGATGCGATGTGCTCCACACGACCGCGGACCTGCGCCGGGCAGCTCCGCGCGTTCGGGCAACGGAGGTCGATGTCGCCCTCCTTCGCCGGCCGGAGCTCCGTGCCGCACTCCGGGCACCGCGTCGGCATGACGAACTCGCGTTCGGAGCCGTCGCGGAGCTCGACGACGGGCCCGAGGACCTCGGGGATGACGTCGCCGGCCTTCCGCAGCACGACGGTGTCCCCGATGAGGACGCCCTTCGCCTTGACCACCTGCTGGTTGTGCAGCGTCGCCTGCCGGACCACCGACCCGGCGACCTCGGCCGGCGCCATCGCGGCGAACGGCGTGGCACGGCCGGTGCGTCCGACACTCACGACGATGTCGAGCAGCTTCGTGTGGACCTCTTCCGGCGGGTACTTGTAGGCGGTCGCCCACCGCGGCGCGCGCGAGGTCGCCCCGAGCTCCTCGTGCAGCGCGAGGTCGTCGACCTTGACGACGATGCCGTCGATCTGGTGCTCGACGCTCGCGCGGCGCTCCCCGTAGTCCCGCACGAACCCGATGACCTCGTCGATCGTGTCGAACACCCGGTAGTGGGTGCTCGTCGGCAGACCCCAGCCGCGGAGCAGGTCGTAGACCTCGGACTGCGCCCGCACGTCGGTGTCGCGCTCGAGCTCCCGGACCGGCCAGGCGCCGATCCCGTGCACGAGCATCCGCAGCCGCCGGAGGCGGTCGACCATGAGCGCCCGCTTCGCCGGGGACTTGCCCTCTTCCTTCTGACGGAGCGAACCGGCCGCTGCGTTCCGCGGGTTGGCGAACACGCGCTCGCCGGCCTCGCGCTGCCGCGCGTTGAGCTCGTCGAACTCGGCGACGGGGAAGAAGATCTCGCCTCGGACCTCCACGATCGGTGGATGTCCGGACCCCGCGAGGCGCTCGGGGATGGTGCCCATCGTCAGGACGTTGCCGGTGACGTCCTCGCCCACCACGCCGTCGCCCCGGGTCGCCGCCGTGACGAGTCGGCCGTGTTCGTACCGGAGGTTGATCGCGAGCCCGTCGATCTTCAGCTCGGTGAGGAACCGGACCCGCTCGGCACCGGCGTCACGCTCCACCTTGACGGCCCACTCGGTCAGTTCCTCCGGGCTGAAGACGTTGTCGAGGCTCAGCATGCGCTCGGCGTGCTCGACGGGCGCGAACTGCGTCGTCTCGGCCCGCCCGCCGACCGTCTGGGTGGGGCTGTCCGCCGTCAGCAGTTCGGGGAACCGCTGTTCGATCGCGTCGAGACGCCGGACCATGGCGTCGTACTCGGCGTCCGTGACGGTCGAGGCGTTCTGCTCGTAGTACGCGTCCCGGAGCTCCCCGATCCGGGTCCGGAGGCGGTCGGTCTCCTCACGCGCCTGGTGGCCGTCGAGGTCCCCGACGTCGATGGTCTCGAACGTCTCCTCGACGGCGGGTGCGGCGTCCGCGGGCTCGGTGCTCATGGTCCAGTTCTACCGGTCGCCACCGACGCGGGGACGCCCGGCGGGGCCTCCCTCCGGGCGGCGTCGAGTCCCCGGACTGCGACGCCTGCCGCGCTCGTCGCCCCTCCATCCGTCGGCCCCTCCACGCCGCCGACCCCGTCGACAACTCAGGACGAGGCAACCCGGGAGGCCCCCCACACCCCGCCACGCAACCGACCCTCCTGAATTCTCCGCCGCGACCGCACCCCTCCCGCCCCATCCACAACTCAGGACGACCCAGCCGGGAGGCCCCACTCGACCACGCCACACAGCTGACATTCCTGAGTTGCCAACGGGACGGGGCCGGCGGTCCACCCGACCGCGACCGCGACCGCGCCTGGCCTGGCCGCCCCGCCACCCGCCCGGCGGCACCGGCCCGCCGGTGCCGCGCCGGGCCTCCCGGCCGCGGCGGCTGCCCCGCTCGTCAGCCCCGTCGACAACTCAGGACAAGCCGGCCAGGAGGGCTCACGCGGCCCCGCCACACAACCTCGTTCCTGAATTGCCAATAGGGCGGAACAAGCCGGGCCGCGCCGGCCCGCCGGTGCCGCACCGGGCCTCCCGGCCGCAGCGGCTGCCCCGCTCGTCAGCTCCGTCGACAACGCAGGACGATCCCGCCGGGAGGCCCACCCGACGCCGCCCCACGACCAACGGTCCTGAGTTCCCAACGCAGCGGGCCGCGACGGCGGGAGACGGCCGGACAGCCCGCGCCGACTGCCGGCCGGGTACGGCCGCGCGCTCCGCGCGCTGACGGCCCCGCGGCCAGCGCCGGACCACGCCCCCGTCACGCCCAGACACGCCGCCTCAGCGGACCGCAGGCACCGCCGAGACCGTGCGGTCGATCGTGCACTGCCCGAGGACGCGCGTGCCGACGTACACGACGGCGGTCTGCCCGGGGGCGACGCCGACGATCGGCTCCGCCGGCGTGACGACGAGTTCCGTCCCACCGGTCGGCGTGGCGGTCACCCGAGCCACCGCCGGCACGGGGTCGGCGTGGGCGCGGATCTGGACCTCGCAGTCGAACGGGAGGGTCGGGTCGGCCGGGGCCGCACCGGCCCACGTGAAGCGCGCACCCGCGAGCTCCGCGATCGCCAGGGCCTCCTTCGGCCCGACCACGACGGTGTTGTCCTTCGGCCGCACCTCGAGCACGAACCGCGGCCGCCCGTCCGGTGCGGGGTGACCGATGGCGAGCCCCCGTCGCTGCCCGACCGTGTACGCGTGGGCGCCCTCGTGCGAGCCGACCACGGTGCCGTCGCGCTCGACGATGTCGCCGGTCGCCGTGCCGACGCGGTCCGCGAGCCACCCACGGGTGTCCCCGTCCGGGATGAAGCAGATGTCGTGGCTGTCGGGCTTCTGGGCGACGGTCAAGCCACGTGCTGCGGCCTCGGCCCGGACCTCGGCCTTCGACGGCGTCGCGCCGAGCGGGAACATCGCGTGCGCGAGCTGCTCCGCCGTCAGGACCCCGAGCACGTAGGACTGGTCCTTCGCCCAGGCCGCGGCACGGTGGAGTTCGCGGGAACCGTCCGCACCCGTGACGATCGAGGCGTAGTGCCCGGTGGCGACGGCGTCGAACCCGAGCGCCAGGGCCTTCTCGAGCAGCGCCGCGAACTTGATCCGCTCGTTGCACCGCATGCACGGGTTCGGAGTGCGGCCGGCGGAGTACTCGGCGACGAAGTCGTCGACGACGTCCTCGGCGAACCGCTCGGAGAAGTCCCACACGTAGTACGGGATCCCGATCGCGGCTGCCGCGCGCTGGGCGTCCATCGAGTCCTCGATGGTGCAGCAGCCACGGCTGCCCGTCCGGAGCGTCCCCGGCATGCGACTCAGCGCGAGGTGGACCCCGACGACGTCGTGTCCGGCGTCGACGGCCCGGGCCGCGGCCACGGCCGAGTCGACGCCACCACTCATCGCTGCCAGCATCCTCATCCCTCAAGCGTACGTCGTCGGGCGTACCGTGGAGGGGCCATGAGCTCGCGCGACGCCACCTTCGACCTCCGCGCGGTCGCGTTGTCCGCGTTCCTGCCCGCGACGCTCTTCGCCATCGGCGAGGGCGCGATCATCCCGATCATCCCGATCGCCGCGCACTCCCTCGGCGCCACGCTGGCGTTCGCCGGGTTCGTCGCGTCGCTCATCCTCGTCGGAGAGCTCATCGGCGACGTCCCGAGCGGCTGGGTCGTCGCGGCGATCGGCGAGCGCACCGCGATGATCGGCGCCGCGCTCGTCAGCATCGTGGGTCTGCTCGTGGCGGTCTGGTCGCCGAACGCGGTGGTCCTCGCGGTCGGGGTGTTCCTCGTCGGTGTCTCGACGGCGGTGTTCGCCCTCGCGCGGCACGCGTACATGACGACCTCGGTGCCGATCGCGATCCGGGCCCGGGCGCTCTCGACCCTCGGCGGTGTGTTCCGCTTCGGGTACTTCGTCGGTCCGTTCCTGTCCGCGGGCCTGACGCACGTCACCGGCTCGACGCAGAGCGCGTTCTGGATCCACGTCGTCTGTTGTCTGGCGGCCGCCGGGGTCCTCCTCGTCGTACGCGACCCGGTCGACGGCGCACGCGGCCTCCGGATCCGGCCCCGGGCCTCCCGACCGTCGCCCGCACGTCCCGCTGCCGCGTCCGCGGACCCGGGCGGTGAGGCCGCCCGAGAGGGCGCCGAGGGCCTGTTCGGCACGATCCGCCGACACCGCGCGGTGCTCCTGCGGTTGGGCAGCGGCGCGGGCCTCATCGGCGCGATGCGGGCGGGGCGTCAGGTGATCCTGCCGCTGTGGGCGGTGAGCGTCGGCATGGACGACTCGACCGCCGCGCTCGTGATCGGGATCGCCGGCGCGATCGACTTCGCGCTGTTCTACACGAGTGGTCAGATCATGGACCGGTTCGGCCGGCTCGCGAGCGCGCTGCCGTGCCTCGGGGGCCTGAGCCTGTGCTACTTCCTCCTGGCGTGGAGCGACCACCTCGACACCCGGGTGGTCTGGTTCGTCGGGGTCGCGATGCTGATGTCGCTCGCGAACGGCGTCGGATCGGGCATCCTCATGACCCTCGGCGCCGACCTCGCGCCGCGCACGGCGCCCGCGCCGTTCCTCGGCGCGTGGCGGTTCACGGGCGACTTCGGCAGCGCGGCAGCACCCCTCGTCATCTCGGGCGTCACGGCGGTCGCGTCCATCGCCGTCGCGAGCGGCGTGATGGGCGTGCTCGGCATCGTCGGCGTCGGCGTGCTGCTCCGGTACGTGCCGCGGTACCTCCCGCGCCCGCTGCGCTGACCGGCACCGCGGGTCCTGTCCGCACCCGCTGGCTACACTGACCGTGCCGGCGGGAGTGGTGAAACTGGCAGACACGCAGGATTTAGGTTCCTGTGCCCTAGGCGTGAGGGTTCGAGTCCCTTCTCCCGCACGGAGCCGGCACCGAGCAGACGTGTGGACCGGCTCATGACCGTCCCACTGGTCGAGGCCGCGGAACCGCTACCCTCGTGGTGCGGGCGCCCGCCCCGCGAGCCGCCGTGCCGCCGCTGGCTGCGCAGCCAGCCGAGCGCCCGACGACCGGAAGAGAGTCATGACGACCGTCGCACTTGCCCTGATCCCGTGGCTGGATCCGACCTACATCCTCCACCACTTCGGATCCATCGCGGTCCTCGTGCTGTGCGCGATCATCTTCGCCGAGACCGGCCTGCTCATCGGGTTCATCTTCCCCGGTGACACCCTGCTCGTGATCGCCGGACTCACGGCGTTCGACCAGCACGGGCACCTCGGCGGCCTGCCGATCTGGCTCATCGCCCTCTGCGTCGGCGCTGCCGCGTTCCTCGGTGGCGAGGTCGGGTACTTCATCGGTCGTAAGGTCGGTCCCCCGATCTTCGAGCGACGCGAGAGCGGTCTGTTCTCGAAGTCGAACGTCGACCGGACCTACGCGTTCTTCGACCGGTTCGGTGCACTCGCGGTCATCGTGGCCCGCTTCGTGCCGGTCGTCCGGACCTTCGCGCCGATCGCCGCCGGTGTCGGCCGCATGTCCTACCGCCGGTACTCGCTGTACAACGCGATCGGCGCGCTCCTCTGGGGCACCGGGGTGACGTTCCTCGGGTACGTCCTCGGCTACATCCCGCCGGTCGCGCACTTCGTGCGCAACTACATCGACGTCATCCTGCTCGCAGCGGTCGTCGTCACGGTCGTCCCGGCCGCGCTGACCTACGTGCGGAACGCGCGCAAGGCGAAGCGCGAGTCGGACGAGCACGGGACCGCGGGCGAGTCGACCGCCCGCTGACCCGGCCGGGAGGCCCTGACCCGGCCGGGAGGCCCGCCGGCGGCCCGCCAGGTCGGGCCGACCCCGCGCGCCCCTCCTCGCTCCGCCGTCCGGGAGGCCCGTCAGCAGCCCGACGGACCGGGGCCGATCCATCCGGCGCCGGTGTCAGACGCCGAAGTACTCGCGGACGATCGGCGCGATCGCACGGAACGCCTTCGACCGGTGGCTGAGGGCGTCCTTCTCCGCCGCGGACAGCTCGGCGGCCGAGACCCCGGCGTCGTCCGGTCGGAACACCGGGTCGTACCCGAAGCCGCCGGACCCCGCGGGGGCCTCGAGCACCTCGCCGTTCCACACGGCCTCCTCGACGTGCTCCCACTCCGCCGACGTCGCTGGGTCGGACGACGGCACGACGAACGCGGCGGCGCACACGAACGCCGCGGTGCGCTGCACCACGCCGGCCATGTTCGCGAGCAGCAGTCGCAGGTTGTCCCCGTCGTCGCGGGTCCCGGCGTAGCGCGCCGAGTGGATGCCGGGCGCCCCGCCGAGGGCGTCGACCGCGATGCCCGAGTCGTCGGCCAGGGCCGGCAGTCCGGTGTGCGCCGCGCAGGCCCGCGCCTTGATCAGCGCGTTCGCACCGAAGGTGTCGCCGTCCTCGACCGGCTCGGGACCGTCGTAGGCGACGAGGCGGATGCCCGCGAGTGCGTCGCCGAGGATCCGCTGCAGCTCCTGGACCTTGTGCGCGTTGTGCGTCGCGAGGACGACGACGCGGTCGCGCGCCGCCCCGGCGTCGGCGTGGACCCCGGCGGCGTCGACGTCGGCGTGGACCCCGGCGGCGTCGACGTCGGCGTCGGCGTGGACCCCGGCGGCGGCGTCGGCGTGGACCCCGGCGGCGGCGTCGGCCCCCGCCCCGGCCCCGGCCCCGGCCCCGGCCCCGGTCATGCCGTCGCCGTCTCGGCGAGGACCGCACGCTGGATCGCCGCGAGCGAGGCCGTTCCGGCGAGCCCGAGGTCGAGCAGCGTGTCGAGCTCGGCCCGGTCGAAGGGAGCGTGCTCGGCGGTGCCCTGCACCTCGACGAAGGTCCCGGCACCCGTCGTGACGATGTTCATGTCGGTGTCCGCGCGCGAGTCCTCCTCGTACGCCAGGTCGAGCATCGGCACGCCGCCGACGATCCCGACGGAGATCGCGGCGACGCTGTCCGTGAGCGGCGTCGCCTTCTTGCCGACGAACCCGCGCTCGCGGCCCCAGGCGATCGCGTCGGCGAGGGCGACGTACGCGCCCGTGATGGACGCCGTCCTGGTCCCGCCGTCGGCCTGCAGGACGTCGCAGTCGAGCACGATGGTGTTCTCGCCGAGTCCCTTCATGTCGACGACGGCACGGAGCGACCGGCCGATCAGCCGCGAGATCTCGTGCGTCCGCCCGCCGACCTTGCCCTTGATCGACTCGCGCTGCATGCGCTCGTTCGTGGAGCGCGGGAGCATCGAGTACTCGGCGGTCACCCACCCGGTGCCCTTGCCCGCCATCCAGCGCGGGACACCGTTCGTGAAGGACGCCGTGCAGAGCACCTTGGTGCCGCCGAAGGCGATGAGCGCGCTGCCCTCCGCCTGGGCGCTCCAGCCGCGCTCGATGGTCACGGGACGGTGGTCGGTGGCGGTGCGTCCGTCGATGCGGGTGCCGTCGTCGGTCATGGTGTCCTTCCGGTGGTGGCTGGGATACGTGGCAGGTCGATCGCGCCGGTCTCGAGATGACCCACGCGGGAGACCTCCGGTCCGAGGAACCGGCGGGCGAGCCGGATGAAGCCGGCGCGGTCGGTCCCGGTGGTGTCGAACGCGTACGTCGGCGGCGTCGTCGCCGTCCGCTCGATGCCGTGCTCGACGAGCCGACGGTAGACGTCGTTCGCGGTCTCCTCGGCGCTCGAGACGAGGGTGACGTCCGGACCCATGACGTACTGGATCGCGGCGGACATGAGCGGGTAGTGGGTGCAGCCGAGCACGAGCGTGTCGACGTCGGCGGCGCGGATCGGCGCGAGGTACTGCTCGGCCACGGCGCGGAGCGCGGGCGAGGCGGTGTCCCCGGCCTCCACGAACTCGACGAACCGGGGACAGGCGGCGAGGGTCAGCGTGACGTCCGAGGCCGCCGCGAAGGCGTCCTCGTAGGATCGCGAACCGATGGTGCCGATCGTGCCGATGACGCCGATCCGGCGCGTCCTGCTCTGCTTGACCGCGGCGCGCACGGCGGGCTGGATCACCTCGACGACCGGGATCCCGTAGGCCTGCTCGTAGCGCTCCCGGGCGTCCCGGAGCACGGCGGAGCTCGCCGTGTTGCACGCGATGACGAGCGCCTTGACCCCTTGGTCCACCAGGTCGTCCATGACCTCGAGCGCGTACCGGCGGACGTCGGCGATCCGCTTCGGGCCGTACGGCGAGTGTGCGGTGTCCCCGACGTAGCGCATCGACTCGCGCGGCAGCTGGTCGATGATCGCGCGGGCGACGGTGAGGCCGCCGACACCGCTGTCGAAGACTCCGATGGGCGCGTCCGTCACGGCCCCCAGCGTACCCGCGCGGCTCGGCCGGGAGGCCCGACACCCGTCCGGCGGTCACGCCCGCCCATCCCGCGGCCGCTCCGACGCGCGGCCGCTCCGACGGCCCGCCGGTCCGGCGCGCGGCAGGTCGGCAGCACGACGGCAGCACGACGGCCCGGACTACGCTCGGGCGGGTGACCACGGCCCTCCTCACCGACCAGTACGAGCTCACGATGGTGGACGCCGCCCTCAAGGACGGCACCGCGGACCGCCGCTGCGTGTTCGAGGTGTTCGCACGGCGCCTGCCCGACGGCCGCCGGTACGGGGTGTCCGCGGGACTGGGACGGTTCCTCGCCCTGCTCGACGAGTTCCGCTTCGACGACGACGACATCGCGTTCCTCCGCGACCGACGCATCGTCGCCCCCGGCACCGCGGACTGGCTCGCGGGCTACCGGTTCCGTGGCGACGTCCGGGCGTACCGGGAAGGCGAGGTGTACTTCCCGAACTCGCCGATCCTCCAGATCGAGGGCACGTTCGCCGAGGCGGTCGTGCTCGAGACACTCGCGCTCAGCGTGCTCAACGCCGACTCGGCGGTCGCGTCCGCCGCGGCGCGCATGGTGTCGGCGGCCGACCGCCGCCCCCTCGCCGAGATGGGGTCGCGCCGGACCGGGGAACGCAGCGCGGTCGCCGCCGCCCGGGCGGCCTACGTGGCGGGGTTCGGGGCGACGAGCAACCTCGAGGCCGGCCGCGTCTTCGGCATCCCGACGATGGGCACGGCCGCACACGCCTTCACGCTCCTCCACGACTCCGAGGAGGCCGCGTTCCGCTCACAGCTCGCGGCACTCGGTGACGGCACGACCCTGCTCGTGGACACCTTCGACATCGAGCGCGCGGTCGAGACGGCGGTCCGACTGACCGACGGACACCTCGGTGCGGTCCGCATCGACAGCGGCGACCTGCCGAGCGTCGTCGCGACCGTGCGCGCGCAGCTCGACCGCCTGGGAGCGACGTCGACGAAGATCACGGTGACGAACGACCTCGACGAGTACACGATCGCGGCGCTCCGGGCAGCCCCCGTCGACTCGTACGGCGTCGGCACGAGCGTCGTGTCCGGCAGCGGTCACCCGGCGGCGGGCATGGTGTTCAAGCTCGTTGCACACGAGGACGCCTCGGGAGCGTGGGTGCCGGTCGCCAAGAAATCCGCCGACAAGGCGACGGTCGGTGGTGCGAAGACCGCGGGGCGCCGGCTGCAGGACGGTGTCGCGGTCGCCGAGGTCCTGCACGTGGGCGGTGCTCCCGCGGACGACGAACGGCCCCTGCTCGTCCCGGTCGTGACGCACGGCGAGGTCGACGACGCGTTCCTCGGCGTGCACGGGGTCGATGCTGCGCGCCGGCATCACCGCCGGGCGAAGGCCGAGCTCCCGGCGGACGCCGAACGGATCGGTCGCGGCGAACCGGCCGTCCCCACGCTGTACGCGTGAGGACGGGACGGACTACTCGTCGCGCATGCGCTCGTAGATCTCCTTGCAGGTGGGGCAGACCGGGAACTTCTCCGGGTCACGTCCCGGCGTCCACTTCTTGCCGCACAGCGCCTTGACGGGCTTGCCCGTCATCGCGGACTCGAGGATCTTCTCCTTCTTCACGTAGTGCGAGAAGCGCTCGTGGTCCCCGGGCTCGACGCCCTCGTCCTCGAGGAGCTTCTCGAGCTCGCGGTCCATCACGTCGAGGCCGCCACCACCCGGTTCCATCGTGCTCATGGACCCAGGGTACGTCGCCGTCCGGTGGACCGGATGTGCGCTCCGCCCGATCAGTTCCGCTGCGCCGCAGCGAGGATGTCCGGCCCGGAGCGGTCGAAGAGCCGGCCGCCGACGAACACGCCGATCACGAGCACCACGACCCCGATGGCGATGCCCGAGCCGAGCGTGGCGAGCCCCCAGGGGTGCAGACCGTCACGGAACGCGCGCACGGCGAACCACCCGGCGGGCAGGGTCAGCAGCACGGTCACGACGATCGTCGCGGACTGCGCGGTGACGGCGAGCGCGCCCGTGGCCTGCGGCTGCCGGAACGGGTGGTCGCCCGGTCGGACCGCCGGGTACGGCAGGAGCGCGGACGCGATGCTCGACAGCCCGAGGCCCGTGAGCAGTGCGCACCCGGCCACGCCGAGCACCACCGGCAGCAGCGACGGGTCGCCGTAGAGCCAGACGGACACCACCGCGCCGATCACCAGGGCGGGTACGCCGACGACGAGCACGGGCACGAGCCGACCGAGCCGGTCGCTCCACCCCGGTGCCCCCGACGCGACGTGGAGCCACACCGCGGTGTTGTCGTACGAGGCGTCGTTGTGGGGCAGGAACCCGGCGATGAGCGCCATGATCGGCAGCGGCACGAGCGCCGTCCAGTGCCACGACATGCCCGCGACGCCGAGCGGCAGCACCACGATGGGCACGAACAGGAGCACGAGGTACGACGACCGGTAGCGCGGGTCGCGGCTCCAGTAGGTCAAGCTCCGCGCGGCCACGGCGCCGACCGGGTGCGCCGGGAGCTGGTCGAACCAGCCGAGCGTGCGGTAGCGCCGGGTGCGACGACCCGCGTCGACGTGTTCCAGCAGCGTGCCGACGAGTGCCCACCACGCCCACACGAGCACGCCGACGACGGCGAGGGCGACGACGAGCTGCCCCACGGCGGCCCCCACGTGCCCGGCCGCGGCAGCCGCGGGGAACGACCACGCCGCACCCCACGGGGTCCAACCGGCGGCCCGTGCCGCGTGCCGGACGCTCGCCGACACGGGGTCGTGTCGGGCCGCCATGACCACGAGCGAGAGCGCCGGCAGGCCGAGGACCACCACCACGAGTGCGACGAGCCAGCCGGCGTCGCGGGTGCGGTGCGCGGCGAACAACCAGGCGCCGAGCGTCGCCGTCACCCGTGCGAGGAGCGCGCAGGTGACCACGACGAGGACCGCGGACAGCAGCGCGAGCAGTGTCGTGCCGACGCCCCGGCTCCAGGCGACCACCTGCGCCACGGCGACGACGGCCACGGCCACGGTCGGCACCCCGACGAGTCCGGCGACGCCGAGCCCGAGGGTGAGGTCGCGACGGCCGATGCCGAACGTGGCGAAGCGCCGTGGGTCGAGCTGGTCCCCCTCACCGAGCGCGAACGGGACGAGCGTGAAGCCGAGCGCCACGAGTGCGCCGACCGGCACGACGAGGGCCGCGGCCGTGGACGCCGTGTCATCGCGGAGCCCGGCCACGGCGGCGGCGGCGCATGCGGCTGCGACGAACGCGGCCAGCGCGGCGACCACCACGAGAACGGAGCGGGACGCGGACCGGCGGAGCGCGCCGCCCAGCGAGTCGAGTCTCAGTCGGAGGAGTTGTGCAACCATTCCATGCTCTCTCCGACGACCCGGCCACCGGCGAGTTCGACGAACTTGTCCTCGAGGCTCTTGCGCCCGCGGACCTGGGCCATCGTGCCCGACGCGAGCACCTGCCCACCGACGATGATCGCGACCGAGTCGCAGGTGCGCTGCACCAGTTCCATGGAGTGGCTCGACAGCACCACGGTGCCACCGCCCGCGGCGTACCGGCGCAGGATGTCGGTGATCGTGACGGCACTGACCGGGTCGACCGACTCGAACGGCTCGTCGAGCACGAGGAGCCGCGGCGAGTGGATCAGTGTCGCGGCGAGGGCGATCTTCTTCGCCATGCCGACGGAGTAGTCCGCGACCTGCCGACCGAGGGCCTCGCCGAGGTCGAACGCCTGCGCGAGGTCCGCGCTCCGCGAGCGTGCCGTGGCCCGGTCGAGGCCGTGCAGCGTCGCCGAGTAGAAGAGCAGCTGTGCGCCCGTCAGGCGGTCGAACAGGCGGAGTCGGTCCGGGAGCACCCCCATCGCACGCTTCGCCGCGGTCGGGTCGGACCAGACGTCGTGGTCGAGGACGGTCACGCTGCCCGCGTCGGGGCGGAGGAGCCCGGTCAGCATCGAGAGCGTGGTCGTCTTGCCGGCACCGTTCGGACCGACGACGCCGAACACCGAGCCCTTGCGGATCTCCAGGTCGATGTGGTCGGCGGCGACCGTCTGGCCGTACCGCTTGACGAGTCCGGAGGCCGCCAGGACGACCGGTTGCTGCGGCCGGGGCGAGGTGCGCTTCGTCACGGGTCGGGCGGCCCGCTTCTTGCCGGTCCGGGCGGTGGCGGGCGCGGCGGCCGTGGTGCGTTGTCCCCGGGCGTCCCGGGTGGCGTCGTCCTGCTCGGCCGGAACCGCGGGCGCCGTGGCCCCGACGGGCGGAGCGTCCGTGGACGTCACGACCGCATCGTCGTCACCGACAGCGGGAGGCAGGTCACCGACGTCCTCGAGCGGGAACTCCGACAGGTCCGCCGTCGCGTCCATGGTCGCGTAGGGCGAGGACTCGTCCGCAGCGGGGCCGGCGGCCGCGGTCGCCTCCTCGGCGCCACGCGCACCGCGGGCAGCGCCGGCGCGACCGCGCGGTGCACCCGGACGTGCAGCGCCGGAACGACCGGCACCCGTCCGCGGTGCCGCCGGTCGCTTGACCCGGGGCTTCGGCGTCGTGCTCTTCGGGACGGCGGCGGGCAGCGCGCCGCCCTCGCCGTCGGTCCGCTCGCCGTCGGTCACGTCGTCCCCCGTACCGCGCCGTTCGTCGACGCCATCCATGTTCCGGGTGGCAGCACCGACGGCGTCGTCCGCATCGTCGGTCACAGCTCCCACCGCCCCACCGTACCAACGCCAGGGATGACGCGAGCCCGGCTCCGCACGATCACGAATCGGACACGAAATGCGCGGTGCCCGGCCGCTCCGCGCACGAGGGCGCCTAGGATTCACCGAGACACAACGGTGTGTTCACGAATCAGCAACCTGCCGCGCTCGTCCGTCCCCGGGGTACCGATGTTCTCGGGCATCTCAGAGACGTCTCGGGCAGGATCGATCAGCCCGACCGCGCAACGGCGCCCGGGCGGACCCCGAGGAGACCAGCATGACCACGCAGATCGTGATCCTCGCCGCGGGCATGGGCAGCCGGCTCGGTCGCTCGCTCCCGAAGCCCCTCACCGAGCTGGCGGACGGCCGGACCATCATGCAGCAGCAGTTCGACAACATCCGCGCCGCGTTCGGGTCCTCCGCACGCGTCACGATCGTCGTCGGCTACAAGTCGGAGTACATCGTCGAGGCCTTCCCCGAGGCCTCCTTCGTCTACAACGAGTCCTACGACTCCACGAACACCTCGAAGAGCCTCCTCCGTGCGCTCGGCGCGTCCGGCAAGGGCGGAGTCCTCTGGATGAACGGCGACGTCGTGTTCGACCCTCGTGCGCTCGTGCGCGCTGCGGACATGATGGACCAGGACCGCTCGTTCGTCAGCGTCAACACCGAGAAGGTCTCGGACGAAGAGGTCAAGTACACCGTCGACGCCGAGGGCTTCATCGACAAGCTCTCGAAGCGGGTCGTCGGTGGGCTCGGTGAGGCCGTCGGCATCAACTACGTCTCCTCGTCCGACAAGCAGGCGCTCATCCGTCAGCTCGGTCGCGTCGACGACCAGGAGTACTTCGAGGGCGGCATCGAGGCAGCCATCGCCGAGGACGGGCTACGCTGGTCGCCCGTAGACATCTCCGACCTCTACGCGGTCGAGATCGACTTCGCCGAGGACCTCGAGCGCGCGAACGACCTGTTCGTCTGATCCGTTCCGTCCGGGTCGCCTCGGCTCGATGCCGAGGGAACGCATGACCACGACGAGTGCGCCGGTGACCACACCGACCGCCCCGGCGGCCTCACGGACCGCGAGCACCCGGTACCGTCACGCACTCTGGCTCCTGACGATGCGGGACCTCCGGGTCCGGTACTCGACCTCCGCGCTCGGGTACCTGTGGTCGATCCTCGATCCGCTCGTCATGTCGGGCATCTACTGGTTCGTCTTCACGCAGGTGTTCCACCGCGACGTCGGCGAGGAACCGTACATCGTGTTCCTGCTCACGGCCCTGCTGCCGTGGATGTGGTTCACCGGCGCCGTCTCCGACTCGACGCGGGCGTTCATCAAGGAGACCAAGCTCATCCGCTCGACGACGATCCCGCGGAGCATCTGGGTGGCGCGCGTCGATCTGTCGAAGGGCATCGAGTTCCTCTTCAGCATCCCGGTCCTCGCGCTGTTCGCCGTGGTCTCCGGAGCGCCCGTGCACTGGCAGATCGTCTGGTTCCCCGTCGCGATCGTCGAGCAGCTCGTGCTCGTCTACGGCATCGGCATGATCGTCGCCCCCCTCGTCGTGTTCTTCCGCGACCTCGAGCGCGCGACGAAGCTCGTCCTCCGCTTCGCCTTCTACGCGTCGCCGATCATCTACTCGCCCCTCAACCTGCCGAAGGCCCTGCACGGCTGGTCGTCGTTCAACCCGCTGACGGGCATCTTCAGCATGTACCGGTCGGGGTTCTTCCCCAACCAGTTCAACGAGCGGGCGATCGTGGTCGGCGCGGTCGTCACCCTCGTCGTGCTCGGCGTCGGCCTGCTCGTCTTCCGCGCGAGTGAGCGCCGCGTCCTGAAGGAGCTCTGATGACCGCACCCGTCGCCACCGTCGACGTCCGCACGACCCCGGTGATCGCGGTCGAGGACGCGGGCATCCGGTTCCGTCGCAACCGCCGCTCGCACCGGAGCTTCAAGGACCTCTTCGCGGGGCGGAGCCGACGACGACGCCCCGACGAGTTCTGGGCCCTCCGACACGTCTCGTTCACGGTGCAGCCGGGCGAGTCGATCGGCGTGGTCGGGCGCAACGGCCAGGGCAAGTCGACGCTGCTCAAGCTCGTGGCGCAGGTGATGCTGCCCGACGAGGGCCGGGTCCACGTCGGCGCCGGGGTCGCGCCGCTCATCGAGATCACCGGTGGCTTCGTCGGCGACCTGACCGTGCGCGACAACGTCTTCCTCACCGCCGGCCTCCACGGCATGTCGAAGGCCGAGATCCAGGCGGCCTTCGACGACATCATCGCCTTCGCCGAGATCGGTGACTTCGTCGACACCCCCTACAAGCACCTGTCGAGCGGCATGAAGGTCCGGATCGCGTTCGCGGTGATCGCACGCCTCGAGGAGCCGATCATCCTGGTCGACGAGGTCCTCGCCGTGGGCGACAGGGCGTTCCGCGAGAAGTGCTACCGCCGCATCGACGAGATGCTCGCCGGTGGTCGCACGCTGTTCTTCGTGTCCCACAACGACAAGGACCTGCGCCGCTTCTGCACGCGCGGCCTCTACCTGGACAAGGGAGCACTCGTGCTCGACGGCACGATCGACGAGGCGCTCGACCGCTACGCGGCGGACAGCGCCGGCGCCTGACCCGCGCTCGCTCCCGCTCCACAACCGGAGCCGCACCGCCCCGCTCCACAGCCCCCGTCGGCCCATGGGTCCGCCCGGCCCCCACCGTCGGCCGCTCCCCCTAGCGTCGGCCCCATGCTCCACACCGAGACCGCGTACCCCGTCCCCTTCCAGCTCGAACGATCCGACAGCCCGCACCGCTACGACCTCCGGAACCGGAGCGACGAACCACTCGACGGCCTCACCCTCACGCATCTCGGCACCGGCTACGCTCCCCCGCTCCGCATCCGCCGGCTCGATCCCGGTCAGGCACTCGGCATCGCCGTGTTCGGTGGGGCGCCGGAGGACGCCGGCGTGGTCGTCGTCCGGTGGCGCCGGCCCGACCGGCAGGAGTACCTCTGGCGGGTCGCCCTGTGAGGGCGCCCGGGCCGGAGCGCAGGTCAGGCGGTGGGCGCAGGCGCGGTGGGCGTGTCACCGCGCGCGTCATCGGCACCGCGTTCGCGCGCGACCTCGTGCCAGCGGGCGAGCAACCGCTCGACCGCGGCGTGGAACCGCGCCGTCGCCGCTCCGGGCGTCGTGTCCCCGAAGTACCGGCCCACCCAGTACTGGAGCCGCTCGGTCTGCGAGGCGTCGTGCAGCGCCGCGTCGACCCGGTCGAGCACGGCGGGGGCGTCCTCGGCGTGGAGCCAGACCGCAGCCGTCAGGTAGCCGCCCTCGTCGACCTCGGCGTCCGGATGGACGGGCCGCGTCACGATCAACGGGCGACCGACGGCGAGCCGGTCGTAGATCATCGCGCTGATGTCCGTGATCGCGACGTCGGCGTCGGCGAGCTGCCACCCGAGCACCGGACCGTCGTCGTACACGTGGTGAGCGGCCGGATCAGCGGCGTTCGCGGCGGTGATGGCGGCGACGATGCGCTGGTGGGCCTCCCGGTAGTCGGCGTCGCGGACGCCGCTGCGGGGGTGTGGCCGGTAGACCAGCCGGTGCTGGGGCGACGCGAGCACGCGCTCGGTGAGCGCGGCGCCGTGCGTGGCGATGGAGCCGTACGCGGCTGCTGGCCGGTCGCCCTCCCAGGTCGGCGCGTAGAGCACCACGGTGCGACCGTCGGACGGATACGGCACCGCGCCGGCGAAGTGATCGGCCTGCGGACGTCCGATGGCGATCGTCCGGCGATCGAGGTCGTAGTCCCACAGCGCCTTCGACAGCCGGTCGCGCGCGGCGTCCCCGGCGATCAGGGCGTAGTCGTACGCCTTGAACTGGTTCGTCGTCATGTACATCTTGTCGCTCTCGCCGTGGTTGACGAAGACGTGCCACATGCGCCCGTACCGCATCATCTGGAAGTTCCGGGCGTTCTGGTTGACGTACAGGACGATGCGCGGGCGCTGTTCGTCCACGAACCGCTCGAGGTCGACCACTTGCCGCGCGTACACGACCGGCACGGGCGCCTCCTCGAGCAGACTCAGCATGGTGCCGGGCGACCGCGCGATGATCGCCACCGGGTGCTCATTGGCGAGCTTGGCCAGCGGCGCGTACCACTGCCGGATCTGGTACATGTTCACGGGTCCGTCGGCGAAGTACACGGCGACCTCGATCGAGCGGGGATCCGGAACGTCGACGGACGGGAGCCGTCGGTCGAGTTCGCGGCGGTTGCGGCGCGAGCGCACGAGGCGGGTGACCAGCCGGCGCGCGGTGCGGACGTCACGGAGGATCGGCAACGGTCCCTCCTTCCGGCCGTCCTGGGACGACCACTTCGATCTGGGCTAGACGACGGGCGGCCGACCGGCGGCGGTCATGCGCGCGATGGTGATGAGGCCGAGCGGTCGGCGGGGGCCGCAGTCGGTGGACCAGCCCTCGCGGAGACCGGCGAACCACACGAGCAGTCGTCGCGGGTGTCGACGCCACCGGATCAGCTGGACGAGGGCCCAGCTCGCCACGTACACCGGCTGCAGCACCGCCGGCAGGTTCCGGCGGGCGAGCCACACCCGGTTCCGGGCGTTGAGCCGGTAGTACTCGCGGTGCCGAGCCGGGTCGATCGCGGGGTGGTGCGCGACGAGGTCCCCCGCGTACCAGGCACGCCGACCAACGCCCCAGACGCGCCAGGCGAGCTCGATGCCCTCGTGCGCGTAGAAGTACACGTCCCCCCAGCCGCCCGTGGCGCGGAACACCTCGAACGGCAACATCGTCGCGCCCTCCCACACGCTGAGCACCGGACCGGACCGCTGCGGGTCGCCCTTGCGGATCCGGGGCACCCAGCGGCGGGGGTTGGACGCCCCGCTCGGGTCGACGACCCGCGGCTGGATGAGTCCGAGCGTCGGATCTCCCTCGAAGGCACGCGCGGCGTCCGCGAGGAACGACGGGGACGGGATCGCGGCGTCGTCGTCGAGGAAGAACACGTAGTCGCCCTCCACGACGGCTGCTCCGGCGTTCCGGCCCGCGGGGATCCCGACGTTCTCGGCGAGCGCGAGCGGTCGGACGCCCTCGGGCAGGCCGGTGGGGGTCCAGCCGTTGCCGACACACACGACGTCGAGCTCGACGCGCTCCTGTGCGAGCACGGACTCGAGCCCGCGCCGGAGGTCGTCCGGACGCGTGCCCTGGGTGAGGCTCACCACCGCGACCCGCGGACGGTCACGATGCGGCACCGCTCGGCGGCGCAGGGTCCCGGGCCCGGTCACGCCCGCACCCGCTTCGAGGCGATGATCGCGAGGAAGTGCCCGGCGAGCGCCAGGACCGACAGCGGCAGGAGCGCCCCGACGAGGATCCGGTCCGCCAGCGGGTGCCCCATGACGAGCCCGAGGAGCGCGAACACGAACGCGAGGATGGTGAGCTCGACGGAGTGGTACAGCCGGTGGAACGGCAGGAACCGCGCGACCTGGCGGAGGGACGCGAGGCGACGGCCGCTCGGCACGGTCGTGTGGTCGCGGCGGTCGACCAGTCGATCCAGCCCCGCGTTCGCCCGCGCCACGTGCACCATGTCGTTGAGCGCCTTGTTGAGCACGATCACGAGCGCCAGTGCGAACCCGATCGTCGTCCACGCGTAGTCGCCGCCGTGCACGGGCCAGGTCGCGGCTCGGACGCCGAGCGCAGCCGGGATCAGGCCCTCAGTCGTGTAGTGGCCGACCTTGTCGAGGAACACCCCCGCGGGCGACCGGGTCCCCCGCCACCGGGCGACCTCACCGTCGGAGCAGTCGACGAGCATCTGGAGCTGTCCGAGCACGAGCGCGAGCGCGGCCCCGAGGAGTCCGGGCACGAGCAACGCGGCCGCCGTGCTCCAGCCGACGAGGATCATGACGCCCGTCACCTGGTTCGCGCTGATCCGGGTGCGCAGCAGGAACCAGGTCAGGTACGGGGAGACGTCGCGCAGGTACAGCGACGCCGTCCAGTGTTCCGCATTCGCACGTGAGCGGACCTCGTCGGGCTGTGTCACCGCGCGGAGCTCGGCGATGGACCGCGGCCGGTCGTACGCGTGCTCGACGTGGTCGCCGAAGGGGCGGTCCTGAGGCAGGGACTCGTCGTCCGCTCCCGACTCGCCCGGGACGTGCTCGGGGATCTGGTCGTCGGTCATGTCACCTCCCGGTGTGGGTCGTGAGTTCGGAGGTGCGGGCGAGGAACCCGAGGACGAACCCGATCCCCCACCCGATGTGGATGCACGGCAGCACGACGACGAGCCACGCCCGCGTCACCGGGTCACTGCGGCGTGCGACGACCGATGCACCGACCACCACGAACGCCAGGTACGCGCCCGGGACGACGAACCCGAGCATCGCCCAGGAGAGGGCCGACTGGAGGATCGCCCCGACGACGCCGACGATGCCGGCGATGACACCGCCGGACACCGCCACGACCATGACCGGGGGGACGAAGTACCGCAGACCGTTGCCCGTCGGGAAGCGCCGTGCGAGCTCGCCGCGCCACAGACCGGTCGCCACGAACTGCCGCACGAGGCGACGCAGGCTCGGCCGGGGCCGGTACGTCACCACGAGTTCGGGGGTGAACCACACCGTCCCGCCCGTCATCCGCAGACGACGGTTCAGCTCCCAGTCCTGGCCGCGCTTGATGCCCTCGTCGAACAGACCGACCTCGACGAGCCGCTCGCGTCGGAACACGCCGAGGTACGCGGTCTCGGCCGGACCGGCCTGACCGCCCACGTGGTGCGGGGTGCCACCGAGCCCGACCCGACTGCCGTACGCGAGCGCGACCGCGCGCTCGAACGGGGTGCGTCCCTCGGCCCGCATGATGCCGCCGACGTTGTCGGCGCCGGACTCGAGCAGCACGCGGACCGCGACCCGCGTGTACTCCGGCGGCAGCACCGAGTGGGCGTCGACGCGGACGACGACCGGGTGCACCGAATGCCGGATGGCGACGTTGAGCCCCGCGGGCGTGGAGCCGACCGGGTTCGGGACGGCGCGGATGCGGGGATCGGCGCGGCTCATCTCCTCGACCAGCTCGTTGGTGCCGTCGATGGAGGGGCCGAGCGCCAGGATGATCTCGATCGGTCCGTCGTAGTCCTGGTCGAGCAGGCTCCCGACCGCCGCACGGACCTCGGTGACCTCGTTGAGGACCGGCATCACGTACGAGACCCCCGGCAGGGGCTGGCCGTCTGGCTGCATTCGATCAGTACCTCGTGGTCCTCGCGGAACGGAGCCGTGGCCCACCGGGGACCGCCCCGTAGAGCGTGCACGAGCCTAGCAGCGCCGTCGACCGCGCCCCTGCGCCCGGCCGGGATGGCGGGAGGCCCGGCCCACCTCGTCGAGGTGGGCCGGGCCTCCCGGTCGGCCGCCCGGCGTCAGCTGGCCTTGTAGGTGCCCAGCGTGACGTCGGCGGTGTGGCTCTGCCCGTTCCGGACGTACGTGACCGTGGTCTTCGCACCGCCCGCGAGGTACCGCACCTGTGCGGTGAGGTCGGTACCGTCGGTGACCTGGACGCCACCGAGCGCCGTCACGACGTCGCCCTTCTGCAGCCCGGCCGACGCCGCGGCGCCACCGCTCGTCACCGACTTGATGACCGCGCCCACCTGCGTGGCGCTCGTGTCGTCGGTCGCGTCGCCGACCGTGGCGCCGAGGAGACCGTGGCTGGCGGAACCGCTGTCGATGATCTCACCCGCCACGCGCTTGGCGAGGTTCGCCGGGATGGCGAAGCCGACGCCGATGCTGCCCGACTGGGAGTCGGACGACGACGAGGAGCTGCCCGCGCTCGCGATCGCGACGTTGATCCCGATGAGACGCCCCTTGGAGTCGAGCAGCGCGCCACCCGAGTTGCCCGGGTTGATCGCCGCGTCGGTCTGGATCACGGGCAGCGACACGACGTCCGACGTGGACGCGCTGCCGTTGTCGCCGTTGCCCCAGAAGTCGTACGGGCCCTGGCCGTTGTTGCCGCCGCCGTCGTTCGAGTCACCGGAACCGCTGCTCGGCGCGCTCGAGGTGACCTGGATGCTGCGGTTCAGGGTCGAGACGATGCCGTCGGTGACGGTGTTCGACAGCCCGAGCGGCGCGCCGATCGCCACGGCGGTGTCGCCGACGTTGAGCTTCTCCGAGTTGGCGAAGTCCATCGGGGTCAGGCCGCTCGCGTCGATCTTGACGACCGCCAGGTCGACCGTGGGGTCGGTGCCGACGAGCGTGCCCTTGTAGATCTTGCCGTCCGAGGTCGTGACCTGGATCGTGCCCTTCGAGCTGTCACCGTCGAGCGTCACCACGTGGGTGTTCGTGACGATGTAGCCGTCCTTGTCGAGCACGACGCCGGATCCGGTGCCGGCCTCACCGCCCGCGGTCACGTTGATGGTGACGACCGAGGGCGTGGCCTTCGCCGCGACCGCGGTGACCACGGTCGCGGAGTTGTAGTCGTTCACCGTGAGGTGCCCGTTCGAGGTGGTGCCCGACGAGGTCGTCGTGGTCGTCCCGCCGTCGTGGTCGGCCGCGGCGTACACGGTCGCCCCGCCCAGCCCGCCGATGACCGCGCCGATGACGAGCATCCCGATGAGCGGCAACGCGCCACGACGTCGGGCGTCGCGCGGCTGACCGCTGTCGCCGCCCTCGAAGTACGTCCCGTTCCGCCGGTCGGCGCCGTCCACATCGCCGAACGCGCTCGTCGGCGCCTGCGAGGAACCCGGAGCGGTGGTCTGGTGCGCACCCGGTCCGTAGCCGATCGGGTGTCCGTACTGGTCGGTCGCTCCCTGGCCGCCGGCGGACGGAGCGCCGTACGCCGAGCCGCCGTGCGACTGCCCGTAGGGCGACTGCTGGCCGTACTGGCCGCCCTCCTGGTGGCCCTGACCGTACTGACCGTACTGACCGTACTGGCCGCTGTCGTGGCCCTGCTGGCCGTACTGCCCCTGCTGGCCGTACTGCCCCTGACCGTACTGCCCCTGCTGGCCGTACTGCCCCTGGCCGCCCGCGTCGCGGGGGTAGGGGGCCGTGAAGCGATCGGTCTGCTGCGCGTCCTGCGCGCGACCGTCGGAGCCGTACCCCGGCAGTCGCTCGCCGTACCGCGGCTGGTCCGCGTCCCCCGTGTCGGCCCCGGTCGTGCGGGCCTCGTCGTCGTCGGCCGTCATCGGCGTGCTCCAGTTCTCATCGCGGTCGGCTCGTCGGCGCCCCGCTCCGTGGCGGCCGCTCGACGGTCGTCGTTCCCGGTCGGGGTGGTGTCGGTCATGCTCGGCGTGCTCCCTTCCAGCGCAGAGCAGTCTCGCCCACCCACCTGAACGGTCGTCCTGCCACCCCTGGCAGGACCCTAGGTCGAGCATAAGCACCACCTGAACGTCGTGGTCGTCACGCCCGGACACATCCGTCGCCGCGTGCGCCGCGGCCGTTAGGTTGGACCGACCAGCCCAGAGACGGGAGCAGCATGCGAACCACCGGACCCTGGCTCCGCGCCGCGGAGGGAGCGATGCTGCTCGCCCCGGACGGACGACCCGCCCCGACCGTGTTCGCCGAGATGAGCGCGCTCGCGGCGGCCACCGGCGCCATCAACCTGGGCCAGGGGTTCCCGGACCAGGACGGGCCTGCCGCGGTGGTCGAGGCCGCGGCCGCCGCCGTGCTCGCCGGGGTGAACCAGTACCCGCCGGGCCGCGGCATCCCGGACCTCCGCGCCGCCATCGCCGAGCACCAGCGGCGGTTCCACGGCATCGACCTCGACCCGGAGCGCGAGGTCCTCGTGACGGCCGGGGCGACCGAGGCGCTCGCGGCCACCCTGCTCGCCCTCGTCGACACCGGGGACGAGGTCGTCACCTTCGAGCCGTTCTACGACGCGTACGGCGCACTCATCCGCCTCGCGGGCGGGACGCACGTCACCGTCCCCCTGGTCGCACCGGACTTCCTGCCCGACGAGGCCGCACTCCGCGCCGCGGTCACCGACCGGACCCGGGTGATCCTCGTCAACACGCCGCACAACCCCACCGGTCGGGTCCTGCCGCGCGAGGTCCTCGCGACCATCGTGGAACTCGCCGAGCAGCACGACGCGGTGATCCTCACCGACGAGGTCTACGAGCACCTCACGTTCGGCGTCCCGCACGTCCCCATCGCGACCCTGCCCGGCGCGTGGGAGCGAACGGTCACCGTCTCGAGCGCGGGCAAGACCTTCAGCACCACCGGGTGGAAGATCGGCTGGTTGAGCGGCCCGGCCGCGCTCGTGGAGGCGGCGCTCGCGGTCAAGCAGTTCCTCACCTTCGTGAACGGCGCGCCGTTCCAACCCGCGGTGGCGGTCGGCCTCCGGTTGCCGGACGCCGTGTTCCAGGGTGTGGCCGACGACCTCCGCGTCAAGCGCGACCTGCTGGCGGCCGGCCTCACCGCCGCCGGCTTCGACGTCATGCTGCCGGACGCCACGTACTTCGTCATCGCGGACGCGGCCCCCCTCGGCGCTCCGGACGCCCGCGCGCTCTGCCTGGACCTCCCGCGCCTCGCCGGGGTCGTCGGAGTTCCCGTGACCGCATTCGTCCGACCCGACCACGCGGCCGGCTACCGCTCCCTCGTCCGCTTCGCCTTCTGCAAGCGCCGCGAGGTGCTCGAGGAGGCCGCCGGCCGGCTCGCGGCACTCCGCGCTACCGCGGTGTGACCGCGTAACGGCGCAACGCCAGCGACGGGTTGACCGCCCGCACGCGTTCGACGGTCGCGGTCTCGATCGTCGCGGCCAGGAGGCCCGGATCCGCTCCGAGCCCGGCGACGACGACGCCCGACGGGTCGAGCACCACCGAGTGGCCGACGCCGACCGGGGGTGTCTGCCCGGCACCGACCACGTACACGGTGTTCTCGATCGCCCGAGCCGTCAGCAGTGTCCGCCAGTGGTGCTCCTTGCCCGGCCCCCGGACCCACTCCGCGGGCACGAGCAGGACGTCCGCGCCAGCGACCGCGAGCCGACGGCTGACCTCGGGGAACCGGAGGTCGTAACACGTCTCGACGCCGATCCGTACGCCGCCGCGCTCGAACACGGGCTCCTGCTCCGGATCCCCCGGCTCGATCCACTCCGACTCCCGAGCGCCGAACGCGTCGTAGAGGTGCACCTTGCGGTAGGCGAGCACGACGTCACCGTCGGGGCCGACCGCCACGACCGTGTTGCGGAACCGGTCGGCGTCCGTACCGCGTTCGCTCATGCCGGCGACGATGGTGAGGCCCGTTCTCCTCGCGTGCCGCGCGAGCCCCGAGACGAACGGGCCGTCCAGCGGCTCTGCGGCATCGACGTACGAACGGCCGAGCTCAGGCTCGAAGAACGAGCTGTACTCCGGTGCGACGAGGACGTCGGCACCACGGGCGGAGGCGCCGTCCGCCGCCGCACCGATGGTCGCCACGTTCGCTGCGACGTCGGCGACCGGCGCGAACTGGGCGACGGCGATGGTCAGGGTGGCGGGCACGGTCACGAGCGTAGACACCGGCCGGGAGGCGCGCGACCCCACCGACGCGCCGCGTCTGCTCCGCCCTCGACCGGGAACGCAGCAACGGGGAACACCGGAGCGGGAACGCAGAAGGCCCGGTCCTGGCGGACCGGGCCTTCATCTTGTTGCGGGGGCAGGATTTGAACCTACGACCTCTGGGTTATGAGCCCAGCGAGCTACCGAACTGCTCCACCCCGCGGCACGGTTCAGAAGCCTAACACGGCCCGGACGAGGACGCGAATCGGGGCCGCTCGCACGAGCGAGCGGCCCCGATCCGGCTCACTTGGAGGAGGAACTCGACGAGCTGCTCGACCCCGTGGTCGCTCCGTTCGACTCGGCCTGGAGCGCGTCCTGCACCGCCTGCTGCAGTCGCTTGTCGGCCTCGGCCGCCGCCACCAGGTCGTTGTCGGCGTAGGCCTGCTGACGGTCCTGGAGCGCCTGGCTCGCGTCCTGGAGCGCCTGCTGGAGGGCAGCGTTCGCGCTGACCGATCCCGCGCCGCTCGATCCACCGGAGCCGCTCGCGCCCGAGTCGGAACCCGTGTCGCTCGAGCCGGATCCGCTGGCTCCGCTGGTACCCGAACCGGTGCCGCTCGAGCCCGTCGACGCGCCCTGGTCGCCCGCCGCGGCACCGGAGTTCCCACCGAACAGCGAGTTGAGCGCGTCGTTGAGGGTGTCCTCGAACGCGATCTTGTCCCCGAAGGCGACGAGGACCTTCTGCAGTAGTGGGTACGACGTGTTCGAGGTGGACTGCACGTACACCGGCTGGACGTACAGGAAGCCGCCGCCGATCGGCAGCGTCAGCAGGTTGCCGCGCTTGATCGTCGTGTCACCCCGCTTCAGGATGTTCAGCTCGGTGGAGACGTCGGTGTCCGCGTTGAACGACGACTGGACCTGACCCGGACCGGGCACGCTGTCGGTCTTCGGGATCGTCAGGAGCGACAGACGCCCGTACGCCTTCGAGCGCTTGCCCTTGCCACGCCCGCCAGCGTCCGAGTCGACCGACAGGTACCCCGTCAGCACGTTCCGCGCGTTCGACCCCGACTGCTGCGGGATGTAGGTCGAGTAGAGCGTGTAGGCCGTCTGCTCCCCCGGGACCTTCATCGTGAGGTAGTACGGGTCCTGCAGGTCGGCGCTCGAGGTCGTCGTGGTGGTGCCGAGTGCGCTGGTGACCCTCGACGTGGACGAACTCGACGAGCTCGACGACGGGTCCTGCGGCGTCACCCAGGCGTCGTCGCCGGAGTAGAACGAGTTCGCGTTCGTGACGTGGTAGGTCCCGAGGATGGTCCGCTGCACCTTGAACAGGTCGGTCGGGTACCGCACGTGGTCGAGCAGCTCGGCACTCATCGACGACATCGGCTGGACGGTCGCGGGGAAGATCTTCTTCCACGTCGTCAGCAGCGGGTCCTTCGCGTCCCAGGAGTACAGGGTGACCTTGCCCGTGTAGGCGTCCACCGTCGCCTTGACCGAGTTCCGGATGTAGTTCACCTGGTCGGTGTTGTACCCGGACGAGGTGGTGCCGTTGATGCTGTCCGACAGGCTCGCGCTCTGGGAGTACGGGTACGCGTCGGTCGTCGTGTAGCCGTCGACGATCCAGACGATCCGGTGGTTGACGATCGCCGGGTAGACGTCCTTGTCGAGCGTCAGGTACGGCGCGACCTTCTGCACCCGCTGGAGCGGATCGCGGTCGTACAGGATCTGCGAATCCGCGTTCACCGCGTTCGACAGCAGGATCTGCTCCGACCCGAACTTGGCCGCGTAGACGAGCCGGTTGAACACGTCGCCGATGCTCGGTCCGCCGTTCGCCTGGTACGTGGTCGTCGCGTTGCTCGCCGCAGCGTCCTCGGCGCCCGAGGGGTAGTCGAGCTCGATCTTCTTCGTCCCCTTGGGCGCCCCGACGATCGAGTACGCGGGCGAGCTCTCGCCGAAGTACACGCGCGGCTGGTAGTCCCCGAGGTCGCCCGTCGAGGGGATGCCGGACTCGAGGAACACGGGCTTGCCGTCGCTCGTGCGCTGGTTGCCGTACGCGGCGACGACCCCGTACCCGTGTGTGTACACGAACGTGCGGTTGTACTGCGTCGCCGAGGAGCCGAGCCCGTCCACATCGATGTCGCGCACGGCGATCACGGTGTCCTCGGAGGTGCCGTCGATGTCGTAGCGGTCGACGTCGAGGGTGGAGGGGAACTTGTAGTACTGGCGGTACTGCTGCAGCTGGCTGAACGACTCCGACACGATCGACGGGTCGATGATGCGGATGTTCGCCGTGGTCTGCGCGTCCGACGCGAGCGCTCCGGTCTGCGTGTCGGTCCTGGCGTCGTACGAACGCTCCTTCACTCCCGCGACGTCGTACGCGGACCGGGTCGCGTCGATGTTGCGCTGGATGAACGCCGACTCGTAGCTGCGCTCGCTCGGTGCCACCTGCAGGCGCTGGACGACCCAGGGGTAGATCCCGCCGACGACGATGGCCGACACGAGCAGCAGCGCGGTGCCCACGACCGAGATCCGCCACCGGCCGATGACCGCTGTCACGACGAACAGGAGCGCGACGACGGCGGCGATGCCCGCGAGGATCTCGCGCCCGGGGATGGTCGCGTTGACCTCGGTGTACTGCGCACCCGTGATGAGCGAGTTGTCCTTCGAGAGGGTCGCGTACTGGTCGAGCCAGAGGCTGACGGCCTGCAGGGCCACGTACAGGGCCGCGGTGACGGCCAACTGGACCCGAGCGGTCCGCGAGATCCGGACCTCCCGGCTGCCGAAGCGGAGCGCGCCGTACAGGTAGCTGGCGGCGACGGCGGCGAGTCCGGCGATGAGCACGACAGCGGAGGCGAAGGCGACGAGCGCACGCCAGAACGGCAGGTCGAACACGTAGAACGCGATGTCGAGGTGGAACTGCGGGTCGACGCGGCCGAACGGCGTGCGGTTGAAGTAGGCGAGCACGAGGCTCCAGCGCGGCGCGGTCGCGAGGCCTGCGAACAGTCCGAGGACCGACGGCACGCCGAACATGACGGCGCGGCGGAGCGGTTCGATGACCTGCTGGTAGCGGTCGAGTTGGGCGTTGAGCTTGGCGTAGACCGGCCGGAACCGGTAGGCGACGGCGATGCTGACGTACACCGGCACCGCCATGCCGAGGAAACCGGCGAAGAACATCGCGGTGCCGGCGAGCCACCGGGTGGTGAGGACGTGTTGGAACCCGAGCTGCGCGAACCAGAGGTAGTCGGTGTACAGGCTCGCGAAGACGAAGAACGCGATCACCAGCGCCGCCAGCACGATGATCGTGACGACGATCGGGATCCGCGGCGAGCGCCGCCGGACAGCGGACGATGTGTTCGTCACCAGGTGAGCTCCAGACGTGTCGACACGACGGCGTCGCAGCCGTCGGGACCCTGATCCTATGGGTTCGGGCTGACGATCACGCTGGGCGGAGCGCAGGCTGTGGAGCGTCGGTGGAACCGCCCGGAGCCGCCCCGGCGTGCCATGGACGGCGGCAGACCCCGGTCAGGATCCGCAGCGCGCCAGGTGGGCGGTGCTCGCGCCGCTCCGGACGACGGACAGGTCGTGCACGGCCTGCCGGAGCGTCGACACCGCGTAGACGTCGAGCCCGTCGGGGACGTGTCCGGCGACCTCGTCGCAGTTGCTCTCCGGGGCCAGGAACACCGTCGCGCCCGCCGAGCGCGCACCGTAGAGCTTCTGCCGGATCCCGCCGATGGCACCGACGTCGCCGTCGACGTCGATCGTGCCCGTCCCGGCCACGTGGGCTCCGCCGTTGAGGTGCCCGGGCGTCAGCTTGTCGATGGTCCCGAGCGCGAACATCATGCCGGCGCTCGGGCCACCGACGTCCTGCAGGCGGATCTTCACCGAGAACGGGAAGTCGTAGTGCTGGCTGACGCCGATGCCCAGGAGCACCGCACCGTCGGAGGCCTTCGGTGTGATCGAGACGGTCCGGGTGGCGCCGTCGCGACGGACCACGAGGGTGGCGGCCTTCCCGGCGCCGTTCGCGGTCACGCGCGCGCGGAGGGTGCTGGCGTCGCTGTCGTGCGTCAACGACCTCCCGTTGATCGACTCGATGACGTCGCCCTCGCGCAGGACGCCGTCGGCCGCCGACCGGGGTTCGACCGCCGAGACGGTGAGCGTGGAGCCGACCGTGAACCCCTGGTGGACGAGGGCCGCCGCGACCGCCGCCTGCTGGGAGTCCGCCATGTCGGCGGCGTCCTGCTGGTTCACCTGCTCGGTCGTCTCGCCGGTCGGGTAGATCGCCTCGGCGGGGACGACGGCCTCGGACTTCGTGAACAGCGCACGGATGACGCTGAGCCACGACGGGCGTTCGGTCTGGGTGCCCTCGACGCTCACGGTGAGCATGTCGAGGGCGCCCGCCGTGGGGTAGGTCGGGTGTCCCGACACCTGGATGAGCTGCACCCGCTTCGGCTTCGCCGCGGTGCCCTGCTGTTGCGTGCCGATGGTGTTGAACACCGGGCCCGGCAGTTCGATGACGTACGGGCTCGGCAGCACGGTGGCGAGGAGGGCGAGGACGACCGCGGCGACGACGAGCACCCAGCCGACGGTGCGAGCGCGGGAACGCGGGCGGGCAGGAGCCGGGGCGAAGAGGGTCAACGAGGTCCTTCCGACGGGCCGGTGCTCCGCGCGTCCCGGTCACGGGAGCGCGTGTTCGCCCACGGCGCAGCGCGAACGGGCGTCCGAGGGGCACGTCCCAGGTCCGGGTGCAGGGCAGCGGTTAGCGTAGTGCGCATGGCTGATGATCCGCAGCGGCAACCGGACGACGAGTTCCAGGAGATGCTGCGCCGCCTCCTCTCCGGCGGTGCCGACATCGATCCGTCCCAGCTCGCGGGCGCCGCGGGGCTCCCGAACGACCCGGCCTTCGTCGCCCGGCTGATGGGGCAGTTGCAGGACGCCGTCCGGGGCGGCGGCGACGGCATCGACTTCTCGGCTGCCACGGAGCGCGCGGTCGCGATCGCTCGCGAGGGCGGCCAGGGCGTCGACCCGGCGACGAGCGCCGCGTTGACGCAGGCGTTCCAGGTCGCCGCACTGTGGCTGGACGACGTCACCTCGGTCGCCGAGCTCACCGCGGCGCCGCGCCTCATGACGCGCGAGCAGTGGGCGTCCGCGACGATGCCGGTCTGGAGCCAGATCGCCGAGCCCGTCGCGACGAGCATCGCCGACGCCCTCACCGAGGTCATCGACCAGCAGGCGCCCGAGGAGCTCCGGAGCATGCTCAGCGGTGCCGGTCGCATCATGCGGAGCGTCGGCGGCGCCCTGTTCGCGGTGCAGCTCGGACAGGTCGTCGGGCAGCTCGCGACCGAGGTCGTGTCCGGCGGCGACGTCGGGGTCCCGCTCCTCGACGACCAGCAGGCCGCCCTGGTGCCGCAGAACGTCGCCGCCTTCGCCGAGGGCCTCGACGTCCCCGTCGACGAGGTCCGGATCTACCTGGCGGTCCGCGAGCTCGCGCACGCGCGCCTGTTCCGCTCGGCGCGGTGGCTGCGCCTCCACCTCATCTCCTCGATCACCGAGTTCGCACGTGGCATCCACGTCGACACCTCCGCGATCGAGGAACTCGCGAGCGGCTTCGATCCCTCGAACGCCGAGGAGTTGCGCGACGCCCTGTCGAGCGGCGCCCTCATCCCCCCGCGGACGCCCGAGCAGGACCAGGCGCTCGCGCGACTCGAGACCATGCTCGCGCTGATCGAGGGCTGGGTCGACGTCGTCACCGCGGCGGCGACCACGCGCCTGCCCCGGTCGGCCGCCATCGCCGAGATGGTGCGTCGCCGTCGCGCCGCGGGCGGTCCCGCGGAGTCCGCGTTCGCCACGCTGGTCGGTCTCGAACTCCGGCCGCGGCGGCTACGCGAGGCCGCGGCGATGTGGCAGCGGGTCGTCGACGAGCTGGGCCCGGAGCAGCGCGACGCGCTCTGGTCGCACCCGGACCTCGTCCCGACGTCCGCGGACATCGACGACCCCGACGCGCTCGTCGCGCGGCTGCGGGACCCGGGCACGGCCTCCGACGACATCGACCGCGCGCTCGAGGACCTGCTCAACGACACGACGGACGACCGTCCGCACGAGTCGCCGGACGGCACGGCGCGCGACGACGACTAGCGCTCGTCCACAGGTCCCGGTTCTCCACAACTGACGGGAGGTCCGGGAACCGTCCGCCCCGGACCGGCGAGACTGCCGGACATGGGCATCCGCATCGATCCGTCGCTCGAGTTCGTCTGGCGCGACCTGCACACGGTGCAGATCGGGGTGGATCCGCCACGGGCTGTGGTCCCCGTCGCCTCCGTGGCGGAGGAGCGCTTCCTGACGTCCCTCCGGCGTGAGACGAGCCGTGAGGCCCTCCCCGCTCTCGCCGCCCAGGCCCGGTGCAGCCCGGCCGCGGCGGCCGGCGTGCTCGCGGCGGTCGCGCCCGTGCTGGTCGACCGGCCGGTCGCACGCCGACGGTGCGTCGAACTCCACGGATCCGGGCCGGTCGTCGACCTGCTGCAGGGGCACCTGCGCGGCGAGGGCGTGACGGTGGCCCAGCCCGATCCTCCAGCGGGGGAACCGCATGGACCGGCGACCCCGGAGGCCGACCTGGCTCTGGCGGTCGCGGACCACGTCCTCGATCCCGCCCTGCGGTCGGCGTGGCTGCTCCGCGACCTCCCGCAGCTCACCGTCGTCGTCGGCGACGGGCGCGTCCGGGTCGGCCCCGTCGTCGAGCCGGACCGCGGTCCGTGCCTGCACTGCGTCGAGCTCGCGCGGGTGGACGAGGACGATCACTGGCCCACGCTCGCGACACAACTGTGGGGGCGACGCGCCGCGCCGCTGTCACCCCACCGCGCGGCAGCGGTGGCCGCGATCGCGTGCCGCCTGGCGCTCGACCGGCTGGGCACCGGGACGGGCGCCGGACCGATCACGACCTCGGTCACCGACGGCGAGGGCGAGGGCGAGGGCGTCGGCGACGGCGACGGCGACGCGTCCGCTGACCGGGACGCCACCACCACCGGTCACGCGGCTGGCGTGCAGGTGTTCGTCGACCGCGAGACGCTCGCGGTCACGAGCCGGACGCTGCTGCCGCATCCACGGTGCGCGTGCCGAGCGCTGCCAGGAAACGACTCGGCTGACGGTCTCCTCCGCGCCCCGATCCCCGCCGCGCCCACGTGACCGTCAACGAGGCCCGCGCGCGCGTGACCCCGACGTAGAACAGGCGGCGCTCCTCGTCGACCTCGGCATCCGTCGTCGCGTACGAGATCGGCAAGAGGCCCTCCGACGCCCCGACGATCGTCACGTGCGGCCACTCGAGCCCCTTCGCCGAGTGGAGGGTGGAGAGCGTGACGGCCTCGACCTCGGGTTCGTGATGGGTCGCCTCGCGGTCGACGAGGTCCGCCGTGAAGCGCTGGAGGGTGGTGCCGGGCGCGGCCTGCTCAGCGAGGCCCATGATCGCCTGGAGCGCCTCCCACCGGTCGCGCACCGCACCCGCACCGGCGGCATCGGGCGGCGACGCGGCCCAGCCGAGGGACCGCAGGACGTCGGACACGGTCTTCGTCACCGGCTCGTCCGTGATGCTCATCGCCGCACCCCGGAGGAGCAGCACGGCCTGGCGCACCTCCGGCCGGTCGAAGAACCGTGGGCCGCCCTGCACGCGCGTCGGGACACCCGCGCGCCCGAGTGCCGCCTCGAGCGCCGCGGACTGCGCTCCGATGCGGAACAGCACGGCGCACTCCGACGGCCGCGCCCCGCCGGCGATGCGATCGGCGACGCGGCGGGCGACCTCGCGCGCCTCGGCCGCGTCGTCGGCGACCGGGACGACCTCCGGTGGGTGCCCCGGCTCGTCCGTGCGGGCCTCCAGGTCGAGCGCCCCCGGCTGCCCGCGCATGAGCGTGTTCGCGACGTGGACGACCTCGGTCGTCGACCGGTAGTTCCGCTCGAGGCGGACGACCGAGGCGCGGGGGAAGTCGGTGCCGAAACCGAGGAGGTACCGGCTCGACGCACCCGCGAACGAGTAGATCGTCTGCGAGGCGTCCCCGACGACGCACACGTCGTCGCGGTCACCGAGCCACGCTCGGAGCAGGTCGTGCTGCACCGGAGAGACGTCCTGGTACTCGTCGACGACGAAGAAGCGGTACTGCTGCCGGACGTACGACGCGACCCGCGGTTCCGACTCGACCATGCCGAGCGTCGCGAGCAGGACGTCCTCGAAGTCGAGCTGCCGACGATCGTCCTTGAGGTCCTCGTACGCGCGCATGAGGTCGACGACCCGGCGGGGCGTCGTCCCGGTCGGGATCGCGCGATCGGCCGCGGCGGCCTCGTACTCCTCGAGCGTCAGGCGTTGCACCTTCCGCCACTCGACCTCGGCGGCCAGGTCACGGAGGGCGGCGGTGTCCACACCCATGCCGATCGTGTCGGCCGCGTGCGCGATGAGGCGGCCCTTCGACTCGACGATGCGCGGCGCCGGACCCCCGATGGTGTCGGGCCAGAAGTAGCTCAGCTGGGACATGGCGGCCGCGTGGAAGGTGCGGGCCGCGACCTGACCGGCGCCGAGTGCTCGGAGGCGCGCGCGGAGCTCGCCGGCCGCGCGGGTCGTGAAGGTCAGCGCGAGCACGTGGCTCGGCGCGTACGTCCCCGTCGCCACGCCGTACGCGATGCGGTGTGTGATCGCACGGGTCTTGCCGGTCCCGGCACCCGCCAGGACGGCCACCGGTCCGAGCAGGCGCCGTGCGACGGTCCGTTGCTCCGGGTCGAGCGCCTCGAGCAGGCGTTCGGGGTCCATGGGCGATCTCCCCTCTCGTGCGGTTCGGTCCGGCTCGTCAGCGGGACGCCGGGACGCCGGGCCGATCGATGTCAGGGGACGTCGAGTTCGGCTCCGTACCAGTCCTCGATGATGGCGCGAGCGATCGAGGTCCGACCGGGCAGGTGGACCGAGCGTCCGGCGACCGCCGCGAGGTCCGCACGCGAGAACCAGCGGACGTCCATGATCTCGACACCATCGGGCCGGATCGTCGAGGCGTCCCCGCCCACGGCGCGAGCGCGGAACCCGAGCATGAGCGACGCGGGGAACGGCCACGGCTGGGATCCGAGGTAGACCGGGTCCTCCACGTGGACGCCCGACTCCTCGAAGACCTCGCGGCGCACGGCGTCCTCGAGGCTCTCGCCCGGTTCGACGAAGCCCGCGAGGAGCGAGTACCGGCCGGGCTCCCAGGCGGCGTTCGAGCCGAGCAGCAGGCGGTCCTCGCCGTCGGTGACCCCCACGATGATCGCCGGGTCCGTCCGGGGGAAGTGCTCATGGCCCTCCGGGTCGCGCCGCACCCACCCGCCCCGCTCGGTCGTCGTGGCGCTGCCGGTCCTCGGCGAGAACCCGTGCACCGCGTGCCAGTTCGCCATGGCCACGGCCTCGACCGCGATGCCGGAGTCACGGGCCGAGAGCTCGGTGCCGAACATCCGGAGGTTCTCCCACGCCGTGTCGTCCGGCTCGATGGCGGTGGCAGTGGCGTCGTCGACGAAGGCCGCGACGAACCGGGTACCGCGCGGTGCGTCCGGGGCGTCCGCGAGCGCGCGCCCCAGGTACAGCAGCGTGGTGCCCTCGGGGATCACGGCCGCGTCGACGAACCGCAGGACACCGTCCGGCTCCCGCAGCAACGCGGCGCGGCGGACGGGCAGGAACCGCGTCTCGGGGTCGGCTCGGAGCAGCCGCTCGAGGTCCGGTGTCTCCCGGTACTCGCCGTCGCGGTCGAGCTCGTTCCGGGCGAGCGGCAGACGATCGACGAACTCCTGCGACACGATGCGGTCCTCTCTGCGATGCGCCCGGGCGGACGCCGAGACGGTGGGACGCCAGGCGGGACCGCCGCTCGAGTGCGCGGCGATGATCGTCCGGGAGACAGCGTGGCGTCGGTTCGACACCAGGGCACCGACCTACCCTTGAGGACATGGCGGGTTCCCACTTCACTCTAGCGGCGTTGGCCACCACGGCCGTTCCGGGGCTCGTGGTCACCGGCACCCGGACGCTCGGTTCCGCGCAGGCCGGGGACTACGACTCGGCGGTCCTCCGTGACGCCGAGGGCGAGCAGCTCGTCATCCGACGTCCACGCAGCCAGCGAGCCGAGGGGCGCCAGTCGGCCGACCTCGTCGCCATCCGTGCGCTGAGCACCGGGATCCGGACGCGCCTCCCGTTCGCGGTGCCGGAGTACCGCGGACAGGCGCCCATCGGCCAGACCCGTGCGATCGTGACCACCTACGTGGACGGCACGCACGTCGACCTCGGCGCGCTCGTCGAGCAGCCCGATCTCGCGACCGCGCTGGGCGGCGCGATCGCCGCGGTCCACGCGCTCCCCACGAGCTTCGTGACGGACGCGGGACTGCCGTCGCTGACACCGTTCGAGATCCTCCGCTCGGCGGTGTCGGTGATGGACCGGGCCGTCGCCACCGGGCTCGTGCCGGCGGCGCTCACGGAACGGTGGGAGGGCGCCGCGCGCGACCAACAGCTGTGGCAGTTCACCCCGACGGTGGTGCACGGCGGTCTCGCCGCGGATCGGGTGCTCGTCGTGGGCGACCACGTCAGCGGCGTCCTCGGCTGGGGCGAGCTCCGGCTGGGCGACCCGGCACGAGATCTCGCCTGGGTCCTCAGCGCACGGAACGCGTCCGCCTTCGAGACGGTCATGCACGCCTACACGGCCGGCGGCGGCGCCCGGGACCGGCAGGTGCCGCAACGGGCGCGGCTCTACCACGAGCTCGAGACCGCCCAGTGGCTCCTGCACGGCGTCCAGGTGAAGAGCACCGAGGTCGTGGACGACGCGGTCGCGATGATGCACCGCCTCGTCGACGTGGTGCACTCGCCCCTCGCCCAGCCGCTCCAGGCCGCGTCGCCGGACACGATGGAGATCACCGAGGTGGAGCAGCTGCTGTCGTCGACGGAGCGTCGGCACGCCTGACGATCAGTCGATCGCACGCACCCACGCGCGCTCCAGACCGGCTCGGTCGAGCAGTTCCGCTGGACGCACCTCGAGGTCGTCCGCGACGAAGTAGAAGACCGCGTCGACGTCCTCGACCGGCCGTCCGGTGAACTCCGCGTACGCCACGCGGTAGAGCGCGAGTTGGAGCTGCCGCCGCTCCAGGTCCTCGGCCCCGGACGGCGCGCGCCCCGTCTTCCAGTCGACGATCTCGATCCGCCCGTCGATCTCGTACACGGCGTCGAGCTTGCACACGACGCTGTGCCCCAGGAACGGGATGTGGATCTCGCGCTCCACCTCGACCGGGGTGCGGTCGGCCCAGCGGGACCGTGCGAACGTGGCCTGGAACTCGGCGAGCCGCCGGGCGTCGTCGTCGGAGGGGGCAGCGGCCGTGCCGCCGTGCTCGTCGACGTCGGCGTCGAGCTCGCCGTCCCAGGCGTCGAGGGTCTCGAGCGACCCCGACGGCCGGGCCCGGCGCTCGATCCACTGGTGGAACAGGGTCCCGAGGCGGGTCGCCCGGTAGGGCCGCTCCGGCATCGGGCGACGGAGCCGCTCCGCGACCGCGGCGGGTTCGGTCAGGTAGTCCTTGAACCCCGAGGCCGGGATCCGGTGGGGCACGGTCACGACGTGACGGTCGCGGTGAGCGGCGCGTCGCTCGGCGAGCAGGAGGTCGAGGTCGGCCGCGTACCGTCCGGCGGCACCCGGGTGTGCTGCCCGCACCCGGTCGGCGGCCGCCAGGACACGCGCGCCCCGCTCGCCGAACGGCAGGTGGGGCCACGGCATGGTCGCGCCGGAGTCGGCGAGCGGGTTCTCGTCGAACTCGGTTCCCGCCGGGATCGCGTCCGGATCCAGGACACCGGCGGCGACGAGGTCGGCGAGGTAGCGACTCGGCTCCGTCGGGCGCACGCCGGTCCCCCAGTATGAGCCGGTCACGAGCAGCGCCTGCCGTGCGCGGGTCAGCGCCACGTAGGTGAGCCGGCGCTCCTCGTCGAGATTGCTGCGCCCGACGGCCTCCTTGAAGGTCGCGATCGCGTCCGCGACGGCCTTCTGGGTCTCGGCACCCCGCCAGGCGAGATGCGGGAGCTCGTCGGCGTCGCCGCGGAACTCGTACGGCAGCCGCCCGAAGCCGAGCCAGCCGGTCGAGCCCTCCTGCGGACGGGCCGGCAGCGCGCCCTCCACCATCCGCGGGACCGCGACGGCGTCCCACTCGAGCCCCTTCGCCCCGTGGATGGTCAGGATCTGGACGGTGCCGGGTTCCGGCTCCTCGCTCCGCGGCCCCATGTCGTCGCGGCGCGCGGCCGCGTCGAGCCAGCCGATGAACGAGCCGAGATCGGCTCGGTCGTCCGTCGCCACGAACCCGGCGAGTTCGTCGAGGAAGGCGTCGAGGTGGTCGGACGCGCCCTGCTCGTGCGCCGCGACCTCGACGTCGAGCCGCATCTCCTGCACCACGAGCGTGACGAAGTCGACCAGGTCACCGCCGGCGCGGGCGCGGAGCGCCGAGAGGGCGGCACCGAGCGCCCGCATCCGGAGTCGCCCCTCGGCGCTGATGTCGGCGGTCGCCCCGTGCTCGTCGGGTGCGGTCGCGACGAAGTCGAGGGCGTCGACGAGCGACCCGTGCTCGCCCGCCGCGACCGAGCCCCGGAACGCGTCCGCGACCGCGGGGTCGAGACGCGCGTGCGTGTGGTCGCGCTCGAACAGCCACCGGCCGACGCGCTGCAGGGCGACGACGTCGGCGGGACCGATGCGCCAGCGTGCGCCCGTGAGCAGGCGGATGAGCTCGTTGCCGGCGGACGGGTCGTGCAGCACCCGCAGGCAGGCCACGAGGTCGACGATCTCCGGCCGCTGGAGCAGGCCGCCGGTGCCGAGCACGCGGTAGGGCACCTCGCGGTGGCCCAGCGCCGCGGTGAAGGCCGCGAGGTCCTTCCGGGCCCGGAGCAGCAGTGCCATCGACGTGCCGGGTCGCGCCGCCCGCCGGGCGGCGAACCAGTCAGCGACCGCAGCGGCTTCCTCCGGCAGGGTCTCGGGGAACCGTGCCTCGACCGTGCCGACCTCCGCACCCGGTCGGGGGCGGAGTTCCTCGACGCGGACGCGCGCGGCCTCGGTGAGCGGCGCCACGAGGGCGTTCGCCCCGACGAGCACCGACGCGGGGTTCCGCCAGCTCGTCGAGAGCGCGTACGTCCTGGGCGACGGGTCGTCCGCGCCGAAGTCCCGGGGGAACCGTGCGAGGTTGGCCGCGCTCGCCCCGCGGAACCCGTAGATGGACTGGTGCGGGTCACCCACAGCCATGACGGGGTGCCCGCGGAACAGCCGCGCGAGGAACCGCGTCTGGACGACCGACGTGTCCTGGTACTCGTCCAGGAGCACGACCCGGTAGCGGGCGCGCAGGTCGTCCGCGACGCGCGGTGCCGCCTCGGCCGCGGCGAGGGCGAGGGCGATCTGGTCGGAGAACTCGACGAAGCCCCGCTCGGTCTTCTGGCGTCGGAACGTCTCGACCAGGTCCACCAGCGGCGCGAGTCCGCCGACGGCCGGCACCGTCCCGACCAGCGCGGCCGACGGCTTGCCCCGGGTTGCGGGGAGCTCGAGCAGCGCGGTGAACTGCTCCGCGAAGCGACGGAGCCGGTCCGGGTCGACCAGGTGCTCGCTCATCGCGCCGTTGAGGGCGACGAGCGCCGCGGTGACGGTGTCGACGTTCCGGCCCAGACCCGCCAGGCGGTCGTCCTGCGCGGCGACCACGACGCGTCGCGCGAGCTGCCAGGCCGACGGCTCCGTGAGGACCTGCGACTCGCCGTCACGCCCGACGAGCAGGGCGTTCTCGCGGAACACCGCGTTCGCGAAGGCGTTGTAGGTGGAGACCGTCGGGGCCTCGAAGGCGTCGGCGGGCTCGATCAGCCCGGCGCCCTCGAGCGCGGCGATCCGGTCGTTGATCCGCACGCCGAGCTCACCGGCGGCCTTGCGGGTGAAGGTCAGGCCGAGCACCTCGTCCGGGCGCACCGCGCCGTTCGCGAGCAGCCACACGACCCGGGAGGCCATGGTCTCGGTCTTCCCGCTCCCCGCGCCCGCCACGACGAGCGCCGGCGCGAGCGGCGACTCGATCACGGCGCGCTGCTGGTCGGTGGGGCGAGGCCGCCCGAGGGCGTCGGCGATCGCGTCCGCCGAGTACCGCGCCGCGGGGCGGGCCGCCGCGTGCATCGCAGCCGACGGGGCCGCCGCGTCCGCCGATGCCGTCGGCGCGACCTCGGCGTGCCGGTCCTGCTCCGCGGCGGGGGCGCCCGTCACCAGGTGACCTCCCCGACGACGTGGATCCGGCACTCGACACCGGTCCGGGCGCGCTCGCAGTGGTCGTCGACGTGGGCGACGAACACGCGTCCGGCCATGCCCTCGGCGACCGTGTGCAGGCGCTGCCGGTAGGACGCGCGGGCGTCGTCGTCGAACGCGGGCTGGATCCGTTCCGTGAACGCGTGCCCGCCCTGCCCGCTCGCGACGAACACGAGCCGTGCGTCCGACACGGGGACGTCGGCCGGGAGGCCCTCCACCGCCCCGTCGGCGAGCGCGAGCTGGTACGCACCCAGCTGTGCGTGCTCCGGCATGGCGGACTTGCCCGGCATCGTCGTCCCCGTCTTCAGGTCGACGACGCTGACGGTGCCGTCGGGCGCTTCCTCGATCCGGTCGATGCTGCCGCGGAGGCGAGCGGGGCCGGTCACCAGCACGAACGACGCCTCGGCACCGAGGACGCGTCGGTCGGCGGCGGCAGCCGTGCGGAGATAGTCGCTGAGACCCTCGATCATCCGCCGCGTCCGAGCGCGTTCCCGCTCGGCGATCCAGTCGGACTCGAACACGAGCTCGGACCACCGGTCCTCGACGCGGCGCCAGAGCGACTCGACGTCGACGTCGGTCGCGTGCTCCATGGCGTCGTGGACGATCGTCCCGATGCCCATGGCCGGGCTCGGTGCGCCACCGCCGAAGGACTGGGCGAACCAGTGCAGCGGGCACTCCTCGAAGGTCCCGATGCGCGACGGCGACACAGCGACGGTCGGGGGCACGGCCGCCCCGCCGTCCTCCGGCACCACCGGTTCCGCCGTCAGGTCGACGAGGGGTCGGTCGGTGCTCGGCTCGGCGATGCCGTACCACTCGTCCGGATCGGCCCCGGGGACGCCCTCCGCCGCCAGGCGTGCCAGGGCCGATGCCGCTTCCGGATCGCCGGTGGTCACGACCCGTCGGCGCAGGGACCCGGCCATGCCCCGGAGCGAGAGCGGGTGGGGGTTCGGCGTGCGGTCGGGTGGCACCGGGACGAGCCGGAGGAAGGGGCTCGGAGCCTCGTCGTCGTTGGCGATGCTGCCGAGCACCACCTGGGTCGTCGCGCGGGACACCGCCCTGGCGAACAGCCGCAGCTCGTCGGCGACCACGGCGGCGCGCTCGTCGGTCGGTGTGCGCTCGATCCCGGCGGCGGCCCGGACGAGGCCGTCGGGGTCGAGCAGGCTGCCACGGACGCGGGTGTTCGGCCACACGCCGTCCTGGAGTCCGAGCACCACCACGACGTCGCACTCCACCCCGATGGTCGCGAGCGGCGTCACCACGCGGACCCGGCCGGCGGTCCGGTCGGGTCCGATCGTGTCCTCGGGCAGGTCGGCGCCGAGCAGGTCGTCCACGAACACACGCGCCGGGGCGTCCGGTGTGCGTTCGACGAACCGCTTCGCCGCCGTGAACAGACCGACCACCGCGTCGAGATGCCGGTCCGCCTCGGCCGCGCCGACACCGCCGGCGGCCGACTGCCCGCCCCACGTGCGGGCGAGTCCGCTGCGCTCCCACAGCCCCCAGAGCAGTTCCTCGATGCTGGCGCCCCCGGCGGCATCGCGGCGCGCCCGCTCGAGGCTCGCCGCGAGGCGTCCGGCTCGGCGCGCGAAGCCCGCGTCGATCGTCGTGAAGCGGTCCGGGCCGGAGAGCGCCTCGACCAGCAGGTCGTCCGCCGGGCGCGTGCCCCCGGCGGCGAGCTCCTCGCGGCGCAGGGCGAGCCGCAGCCGCCGTACCGCGAGGGCGTCGAGGCCGCCCAGCGGCCCGGACACGAACGCGGTGGCGAGGGCGGGGTCGAGCGCGCGGACCCCGAGGGCGACCGCCGCCGCGTCGATGAGCGCCCGAGCGGCGACGTCGTCCCGCGGGCGCGCCGGAGCACTCGCGGCGGTGGCGGGGACCTCGGCAACGGCCAGGGCGCGGACGAGGTCCGGCACGGCTGCCCCGCTCCGCGTGACGACGACCATGCGCTCCCACGGCACGCCGTCGAACAGGTGGTGTTCCCGCAACCGACGGGCGACGGCGGCCACGAGGCCGGCGCGGCTCGGGGCCTCCAGGTGCACCACGGCGTCGGCCCGGTCGTCCGCACCCGCGGCGGCCGCCACCCGCTGCCGCCCCGCGGCCGCCGCACCGATCCGGGCGGTGACGGCGCTCACGAGCGCCCGGATCGCGGGCGGGTGTCGGTGGACGGTGGCGAGCACGACCTCGTGCACGGCCGGCACGCCGAGCCGGACCGCCAGGCGACCGAGCACGTCGGGCTCGGCGCCGCGGAACGCGCTCGAGGCGATGTCCGGATCGCCGAAGGCGACGATCCGCACGCCCCGTCGGGCGAGCGCACCGAGGAACGCGACCTCGCCCTCCACGAGTTCCTGGGCGTCGTCGACGAGGACGTGGCGGAGCGCGGCGACCGCGGGCGGCACCTCGCCCCGCGCCACGGCCGCGGTGGCGAACGCCACGAGTTCCGCCGCGTCGAGCGCGGTCTCGCGGTACGCCGTGACCGCCGCGCGGTACTCGTCGACGAGGTCCCCGACGGCCGCCCACTCCGGGCGCCCGTGGTCGCCTGCGAGCTCGCGCATGTCGCCGGGCTCGATCCCGGCGGCGACCGTGCGCATCATGACGTCGCGCAGCGCGGTCCGGAAGCCGGCACGTTCGCGGACGGCAGGGGTGATCGGATCGGGCCAGGCCGGGCCGGTGCCGTCGACGGCGTGCCCGGCGATGAGGTCGGCGAGGACCGCGTCCTGTTCCCCACCGGTCAGCAGCGTCGGGGCCTCCTGCCCGACGAGCGCTGCGGCGTGCGTGACGACCTGGAAGGCGAGCGAGTTCACGGTCCGGGCGAGCGCGCCGGGCACCACGCGGTCCGCGGCCGCCGCCAGGCGGTCCCGCAGGGCGGTGGCGGCCGGACGCGACGACGTCAGGGTCAGGACGCTCGTGTACCCGTCGGCGCTGACACCGCCGGGCTCGGACAGCAGGTGGGCGACGAGCTGCGCGAGCACCGTGGTCTTGCCCGTGCCCGGTGCACCGATCACGGCGGCGCACGTGTCGTGCGGCAGCGCGAGCACGGACCGTTGCGCGGGGTCCAGGAGGACCGGAGCGACGACCACCGCGGCACTCGCCCGCCCGCGGCCGGTCAGCCCGGCGTCGCGCAGGACGGCACGGCGGGGCGCACTGGTCGTCGAGGTCGCGGTCGGCACGCCGTCACGCTACCGAGGGCCGCCGACACCACCGGGACGGCGCGCATGTGCGCTGTGGGTGAACGCCGGAGCCCGCCCCTGGGCCCTCGGATACGCTGTGCTCGTGGACATCAAGATCGGCATCACCAACAGCCCGCGTGAGATCGCCTTCGAGACCAAGCAGACGGCCGCCGACATCGAGCAGGCCGTGTCGGCCGCGCTCTCCTCGGGCGCCACGCACCTGTCGCTCCAGGACGACAAGGGCCGACGGTTCATCGTCCCGGTCGCGTCCCTCGCGTACGTCGAGGTCGGCTCCGAGGAGTCGCGCCGCATCGGTTTCGTCGCCTGACCCCTCGGTCCACATGGAACTCCTCTTCGCGGTGCTCGGCGGGATCCTGACCGGCCTGTTCGCGCAGATCGTCGTGCCGTGGCACGTGACGCGGGGCGTGTTCCTCGCCCCCGCCGTGGGCGGGGCCGTCGCGGCCGTGCTGTGGGAGGCCCTCACCTGGGCCGGGTGGTCGTACGGCGAACCCTGGATCTGGGTGGTCACGCTCGTGGTCGCCGGCGTCGTCGCGCTGGTGACGGCGTGGTCGGTCGGGCGCCGGCGGGAGCGCGCGGACGCCGCGTTCTTCGAGCGCCTCCGCACCGTCGGTACCGCTTCCTGACGCATCGGCCGGGAGGCCCGGGCGGCCGGGAGCACCACGGTCCGGAGCGGAGACCCGGACCGGGTCCGGGATCCGCACCGGGTCCGGTCACCCGGTTCGGCTCAGGCGGTCAACCCGAGGGCGTCCATCCGCCGGGTGTGGGCCGCGATGAGCTCGGTGAACACCGGCTCGAGGCGCTCCTCGTCCTCACGGGCGTGCGAGGCGAGCGCCGACCGCGCCACGAGCAGCGTGTCACCGACGAGGCGCCGCCCCCACATGGCGAGGCGCGAGGCCACGAGCGGGTCGCGGGCGATGTCCGCCGTCAGTTCCTCGACGACCGCAGGCTCCTCGCGTGCGTCAAACACCCCACGCAAGCGGTTCCGGACGTCCGTCGGCAGCGACCGGGCGAGGTTCGCGAACAGGTCGTTGAGGATCCCGGCCGTCACGTAACCGGTGAGGATCGACTCCGCCCAGTCCGCACCGGCCGTCCGTCTGAGGAACGCGTCGATGGCCTCGCGGTGGGGCTCCATGAGTTCCGCCGGCTCGTGTCCGGACCGTTCGATCTCGGCCACGATGGCGCGGTGCCGATCGAGCGCGGTCGTGGCGAGCACGCCCGTGACGAGGCGCCCCGACATGGTCGGCGCCGAGGCACCGGCGCGCCCCATGGCCTCGTACAACGACAGCTGCAGGTACGCGGCCTGGCCCAGGTAGACGGTCAGTTCGGGCGAGACGTCGTCGAGTTGGAGCCGCTCGACGGACGCGGCCGCGCGGGGGTTCCGCGACGCCAGCCAGCTCGCCGCGAGACGCGCGCGTCTCCGGTTCCACCACGACACCACCGGACCAGCATAGGGGCCGCGCGCGAGCCCCATCCCCAGTCCGCCAGCGTCCCGAACTGCGGAAATGCGCAGAACGGTAGACTGAGCGGACTCCCCGACAACGAACAGGGTTGAACTCTTTGACTTTCTCAGATCTCGACATCGAGCAGGACATCGTCGACGCGCTCGCGGCCAAGGGCATCACGGAGCCCTTCCCGATCCAGCAGCAGACGATCCCGCTCGCACTCACCGGCCAGGACATCATCGGCCAGGCCAAGACCGGAACGGGCAAGACGCTCGGCTTCGGCCTCCCCCTCATCCAACGGCTCGGGCACGACCCCGAGCCGGGCGTCAAGGCGCTCGTCGTCGTCCCGACCCGCGAGCTCGCCGTCCAGGTGTTCGAGGACCTCGAGCTCGCCGCGTCGAACCGTCCGGTCAAGCTGGCCGCGATCTACGGCGGCAAGGCGTACGAGGGCCAGATCGAACAGCTCAAGGACGGCGCGCAGATCGTCGTCGGCACGCCGGGTCGCCTCATCGACCTCCATCGGCAGCGGGTGCTCGACCTCGGCCACGTGCAGGAGATCGTCCTCGACGAGGCCGACAAGATGCTCGACCTCGGGTTCCTGTCGGACATCGAGCGCATCTTCCAGTCGGTCCCGGCGGTGCGCCACACCATGCTGTTCTCGGCGACCATGCCGGCCCCGATCGTGGCGCTGGCCCGGCGGTTCATGTCGAAGCCGATCCACATCCGCGCTTCCGACCCGGACGAGGGCCTGACCCAGGCGAACATCAAGCACGTCATCTACCGGGCGCACGCGCTCGACAAGGACGAGGTGATCGCCCGGATCCTCCAGGCCGACGGGCGCGGCAAGACCGTCGTCTTCACGCGGACCAAGCGCGCCGCGGCCCGGCTGATGGAGGAGCTCCAGGACCGCGGGTTCAACGCCGCGGCGGTGCACGGCGACCTGAACCAGGAACAGCGGGAGCGCGCGATGGCCGCGTTCAAGGCCGGCAAGCGGGACGTGCTCATCGCCACCGACGTGGCAGCGCGCGGCATCGACGTCGACGACGTGACCCACGTCATCAACCACACGATCCCGGACGACCCGGACACCTACCTGCACCGGGCCGGGCGGACCGGCCGCGCGGGCAAGACCGGCATCGCGGTGACGTTCGTCGACTGGGACGACCTCCACAAGTGGTCGCTCATCAACAAGGCGCTCGACTTCGGGCAGCCGGAGCCGACCGAGACCTACTCGTCCAGTCCGCACCTGTACACCGACCTCGACATCCCGGCCGGCACCAAGGGCCGTCTGCCCGGTTCGTCCCCGCACGCGGCCGCGCCGGCCAAGCAGCGGTCCGAGGGCGGCCGCTCCGAGGGCGGCCGATCCGAGGGCGGCCGGTCCGAGGGCGGCCGGTCCGGGTCCGGGTCCCGCTCGCGCACCCGGTCGGGAGGCCCGACCACGACGAGTGCGCCCGCCGCGGGCTCCGACGCGGTCGGCGCGGAGCCGGAGGCGGCGGAGACCGCCGCCGGCACGACCGGTCCCGAGGGCAGCTCCCCGCGGCGTCGGCGTCGCCGCCGCCGTGGTGGCAGTGGTCAGGCCGGGTCGACGGCCGCCGATGCGGCGGCCACCGGCGGCCAGTCCGCGGGGTCCGCGGCGAGTTCGTCCGCGGCGAGCGGTCCGGCTGCCGAGTAGTCTGCACACGGTGGTCGTCCCGGCGACGACCACCGTGACGGGTCCCGTCGACGCGCGTCCAGCCTCCCGGCCGGACGCGCTTCGCTCGTCAGACGGTGAGTCGGGATCCCTCGCCGACGACCGGTTCGGAACCGGTCGCGGACGCGACGATGGTCCGGAACGCGCGCTCGGCGGTGCGGTGCTCACCGAGCCGGTTCGGCTTGCCGGTGCCGTGGTAGTCACTCGAGCCGGTCACGAACAGCCCGTAGCGGTCCGCCCAGTCGAGCAGGACGCGCTTGCCGTGCGTCAGGTTCTCGCGGTGGTCGACCTCGAGCCCGCCGAGTCCGGCCTCGACGAGGTCCTCGAGCGCTCGCTCGTCGAGCACGATCCCCCGGGTCGACGCCGCCGGGTGCGCGATCACGGGGACCCCGCCCGCGGCACGGATGAGCTCGACGCCGGCCAGCGGCGACGGCGCCTCGTGGGGCTCGTAGTAGCCCGCGGCGGGGTGCAGGATGCCGCGGAACGCCGCGCTGCGGTCGGCCTCGAGCCCGGCGGCCACGAGTGCGTCCGCGATGTGGGGTCGGCCGATCGTGGCACCCGGGCTCGCCTGCGCGATGACGTCCTGCCACGACACCGGGTGGTCGCGGGCGATCCGCTCGACCATGCGCATCGCACGATCGACGCGCCCCTCGCGGATCCGCTGCGTCTCGGCGACGAGTCCGGGGTGGGTGGGATCGACGAGGTACCCGAGGACGTGCACGCTCCGGTAGCCGATCCGCGTGCTCAGTTCGAGCCCGGGCAGGAGCGTCATCGGGAGCGTCCGGGCCGTTGCGATGGCCTCGTCCCACCCGGCCGTGGTGTCGTGGTCCGTCAGCGCCAACGCGTCGAGGCCCGCGGACGATGCCGCACGCACCAGGTCGGCAGGCCGCTCGGTGCCGTCCGAGACGCTCGAGTGCGTGTGCAGGTCGATGAAGGGATCGGGCACCCGGCCATGCTAGCCGTGGACTCCCCGGTGCCCCCGCGATCGACGCCCACGGCGCCCGGGTCGGTGCACGACGCATGGTGGGATGATGTGAGCATGGCCGAGCCGACTCCCCGCGCGACGAGCAACCGATCGACGACCCCCGGGTCCTCGACCTTCAAGGACCACATCGCGTCCAACTGGGCGGAACACGACCGCGCACTGCCCGACGCACGCGAGCAGGCATCGTTCGCTGCGGAGCGCCGGGCACGGCTCTCGGCGCTGCACCCGGGCCGGACCCTCGTGGTCCCCGCCGGCCAGGCGAAGGTGCGCTCGAACGACTGCGACTACCCGTTCCGACCGCACTCCGCGTTCGCCCACCTGACGGGCTGGGGCACGGACGCGGTCGTCGGGTCGGTCCTCGTCCTGACGCCGAGGGCAGACGGCCACGACGCGACCCTGTACTTCCGTGCGAGTGCGGGCCGGGACTCCGAGGAGTTCTACGCGAACCCCGAGATCGGCGAGTTCTGGGTCGGACCGCGCCCGTCACTCGAGGCGGTCGCGGCGGACCTCGGCATCGCGACGCGCGATCTCGGCGCATTCGCCGACGTGGCGGACCGGCTCGACACCCACGCGCTCCTCGTCCGTGACGCCGACCCCGCGTTCACCGAGGCGCTCGACGGCCGGCTCGGGGTCGCGGTGGGCGGGATCGACACCACGAGCGACACGCCCGCGACGGACGACGTGCTCGCCCGCGACCTCAGCGAGATGCGTCTCGTCAAGGACCCGTACGAGGTGAACGAGCTGCGTCGTGCCGTCACCGCGACCAAGCACGGGTTCGACGACGTCATCGCGGACTTCGACACGGTCCTGGCACACCCCCGCGGCGAGCGCATCGTCGAGGGCACGTTCAACCGTCGCGCCCGGGCGGACGGCAACACCGTCGGGTACGACACCATCGCCGCGGCGGGCTCCCACGCCTGCATCCTGCACTGGACCCGGAACGACGGCGCCGTCGCGCCGGGCGACCTCATCCTCATCGACGCCGGGGTCGAGGTCGAGAGCCTCTACACAGCCGACATCACGCGGACGTTGCCGGTCTCCGGACGCTTCACGGAGGTGCAGCGCCTGGTCTACGACGCGGTGCTCGAAGCCGCGGACGCCGCGTTCGCCATCGTGCGCCCGGGCATCACCTTCCGCGACGTCCACGCGACCGCCATGCGCGTCATCGCCGAGCGGACCGCCGAGTGGGGTTTCCTCCCGGTGAGCGCCGAGGAGTCCCTGCGCCCGGAGGCCCAGTACCACCGCCGCTACATGGTGCACGGCACGAGCCACCACCTGGGGCTCGACGTGCACGACTGCGCGAAGGCCCGTCGCGAGCTCTACCTCGACGGCACGGTCGAGGCCGGCATGGTGTTCACGATCGAGCCGGGCCTGTACTTCCAGGAGGACGACCTGACCGTCCCCGAGGAGTTCCGCGGCATCGGCGTCCGCATCGAGGACGACATCCTGGTCACCGAGGACGGCGCGGAGAACCTGTCCGTCGGCATCCCCCGCACCGCCTCGGACGTCGAGGCCTGGGTCGCGAGCCGCTGAGCCCAGAGGTCGACCGGTACCCTGCTGCCCGTGAGCACCCCCGAGACGCCCCCGTTCACGATCGCCCCGGAGCACTTCGACGCCCCTGACGCCGTTCGCCTGCGCGCCGCCCAGCGCATCGAGATCGACGGCACGTACGGGCGCGACACCGAACCCGGCGAGAAGCCCACGGCCGAGTCCATCGCGGTGTTCTTCGTCGCCCGCGACACCCACGGCGCGCCGCTCGGCTGCGGCGGACTGCGGGTGGTCGAGGACGGCGTCGTCGAGATCAAGCGCATGTACGTGCGGTCCGAGGCGCGCGGCACGGGGGTCGCCGCGGCGCTCCTCGCCCAGCTCGAGGTCGCCGCACGGGCCCTGGGGGCTCCGGCGCTCGTCCTCGAGACCGGGACGGAGCAGCGTCGGGCGATCCACTTCTACGAGCGCGAGGGCTTCACCCGCATCGCGAACTTCGGCCCGTACGTCGGCGCTCCGTTGTCGGTCTGCTACGCCAAGGTGCTGACGGCCCCCGAGGCGTGACCGACTGACCCGCGTGCGGCTGGCCCCGCGCCGTCCACGTGCTCAGTCGGCCTGGTCGTCCCGCCGGCCGCCCTGGTGACGGCGGTCCTCGGCGCCCTCGTGGTCGCCCGAGTCGTCGGATGCCGGCCGCGCGGGCGTCGGCGTCGGCGTCGGGCTGACCCGTTCCCCGTAGCGCGGCGGCTCGTCCGCCGGTGCCTGCGGGCCCGGCTGGCCGGGGCGGGCCTCCTGTCCGGACGGCCGCTCGGCCCGGACGGCGCCCGGTTGCCCCTGCTGCCCGTACGGCGGCTGCTGCTGTCCGGACGGCTGCTGCTGTCCGGACGGCTGCTGCTGCCCGTACGGCGGCTGCTGCTGCCCGTACGGCGGCTGCTGCTGCCCGTACGGCGGCTGCTGCTGCCCGTACGGCGGCTGCTGCTGCCCGTACGGAGCCTGGCCGTGCCCACCCTGGGGCGGTCGGCCGGGGTACTGCGGCCCGCCGAACTGCTGGGGCCCCGCCGCCCAACCGCCCTGCTGCTGACCGAGCAGCTGCCGGGCCCGCATCGTGAGCTGGGGGTCGACGATGATCTGGTAGTTCATGGCGAGGACCTGGTGCACGCTCGTGAAGTCACGCTGCCGCCGCGTCACCGAGAAGCTCACGACCCCGTAGAGCATGCCGAACGCGGCGCCGATGAGCGCGGCGGCCCAGAACGACCCGCCCGGCGCTCCGGAGAACAGCGTCAGCACGATCCCGAAGAAGAACCCGAGCCACAACCCGCTGAGTGCACCGGCGAGCGCCGCGCGTCCGTAGGTCAGCTTGCCCGTGACCCGCTCGACGGTCTTGAGGTCGTTGCCGACGATCGACACCTGTCGGACGGGGAAGTCCGCCGCGGCGAGCTGGGCCACGACGCGCTGGGCCTCGGGGTACGTCTGGTACGTGCCCAGGACGTCGCCGCGCGGTGGGGTGGGGAACGCGGCGCCGGGACGACCGAACGGGCTCTGAGTACTCACACAGGGCATCTTCCACCAGCACCCTTGGCGCCCGACGTGAACCAGGTGCGAGCGACTACGCTGGACGGGTGAGCGCCACGAAGGTCTTCGTCGCCCGCCTGGCCGGGTGCTCCGTCTTCGACCCCGCGGGCGATCGTGTGGGCCGCGTCCGTGACGTCCTCGTCGTCTACCGCCGGGCGGATCCGCCCCGGGTGGTCGGGCTCATCGTCGAGGTCCCCGGCAAGCGCCGCATCTTCGTCTCGATCGGCCGGATCACCTCGATCGGCGCCGGACAGGTCATCACGACCGGGCTCGTCAACATGCGTCGCTTCGAGCAGCGCGGGGGCGAGGTCCGGGTCATCGCCGAGATGCTCGGTCGCCGGGTGCTCGTGACGCGGGATCGCGTCCGCGCCACGATCGAGGACGTCGCGATCGAGGACCGCGGCCAGGGTGACTGGGAGGTCGCGCAGCTCTTCCTCCGCAAGCCGAAGACGACCCCTTCGCCGTTCGGCAAGGGCCCGACGACGTTCGCGTCCTGGAACGAGGTCACCGAGGAGGACACGCTCCCCGGCGAGTCCCAGTCGGCCGAGCACGTCATCGCCGCCTACTCCGACCTGCTGCCGGCCGACCTCGCCTCGACACTGCTCGATCTCCCCGCCGAGCGCCGACTCGAGGTCGCGGGCGAACTCCCCGACGACCGTCTCGCCGACGTGCTCGAGGAGATGCCGGACCAGGAGCAGATCGCCATCCTCTCGGGCCTCGAGGACGCCCGCGCGGCCGACGTACTCGACCAGATGCAGCCGGACGACGCGGCGGACGTCCTCGCGCAGATGCCGGACGAGCGGAGCGAGGCCCTGCTCGAGCTCATGGAGCCGGAAGAGGCCTCCGATGTCCGCATGCTCCTCGAGTACGCGCCGGACACCGCCGGCGGGCTCATGACGACGGAGCCGGTGATCGTCTCGGCCGACGCGACCGTCGCCGAGGGTCTGGCACTCATCCGCCGACACGAGCTCGCTCCCGCGCTCGGCGCCGCGGTGTGCGTCACCCTGCCGCCGTACGAGCCGCCCACCGGACGGTTCCTCGGCTTCGTCCACTTCCAGCGCATGCTGCGCTACCCGCCGAACGAGCGCCTCGGCACGCTCGTCGACACCCAGCTCGAGCCCGTCCGCGTCGACGCCAGCGCGGCCGAGGTCACGCGGATCATGGCCACCTACAACCTCGTGTCCGTCCCGGTCGTCGACGACGCCCACCGTCTCGTCGGGGTGGTGACGATCGACGACGTCCTCGACCACGTCCTGCCGGATGACTGGCGAAGTCAGGACGGGCCCTCCGGCCCGGCCTCCAGACCACGGCAACGCACGCGCAGGACCCCGGTGACAGCCGGAAGGAGGACCACAGGTGGCACGAGCACGAGATGACGACCGTCGCCGCACCGACCGCAACGAGCTCCGCCTCGACTCGCCGAAGGGCATGCGGACGCGGGTGCTGCCGAGCCGACGCCGCGGCCGAGGGGACGCCTTCGGCCGACTGACCGAGGCGATCGCACGCGGCATGGGCACGCCGTGGTTCCTCGTCGGGCTCACGCTGTTCGTCGTGGTCTGGATGGGCTGGAACACGCTCACCCCCGCGGCCTGGCAGTTCGACTCCGCGGCGATCGGGTTCACCGCGCTGACGCTCGTGCTCTCGCTGCAGGCGTCGTACGCGGCACCCCTCATCCTGCTGGCGCAGAACCGGCAGGACGACCGCGACCGCGTGCAGTTCGAGCAGGACCGGCAGCGCGCCGAGCGGAACCTCGCGGACACGGAGTACCTCGCCCGCGAGGTCGTCGCGCTGCGCCTGGCCGTCCGGGACATGGCGTCGAAGGACTTCATCCGCTCCGAGCTCCGGTCGCTCCTCGAGGAACTGGATCGTCGCGACGAGGCAGCGGCCGCCGCGGCCGCAGCGGCGGCGTCCGACGCCGCCGACGCCGCCGCGAAGGCCGGACAGGAGACGGCGGCGAGCGGTCTGCATGGCTGAGGTCGCGCCTCCCGGCCGACCCGCGACGACCGGCGACGTCGCGCTCGCGGGTGCCGTCGTGGCCGCGCTCGGTCGTGTGCTCGACCCGGAGATCCGCAGGCCGGTGACCGAACTCGACATGGTCCGGAGTGTCGACGCCGAGCCGGGAGGCACGGTGCGGGTCGACCTGCAGCTCACGATCGTGGGGTGCCCGGCCGCCGACACCATCGAGCGCGACGTCCGCGCGGCCGCCGCGAGCGTGCCCGGCGTGGCCGACGTCGTCGTCGACCTGTCCGTGATGTCCCCGGCCCAGCGGTCGGCCCTGACGGAGCGGCTGCGCGCGGGGCGCCCGCGCGGGGTGCAGTTCACCCCCGAGACCCTCACCCGCGTCGTCGCCGTGACGAGCGGCAAGGGCGGCGTCGGCAAGTCGACCGTCACCGTGAACCTCGCGGTGGCGCTCGCCCGCCGTGGGTTGCGCGTCGGCGTCCTCGACGCGGACGTGCACGGGTTCAGCGTGCCGGGCCTCCTCGGGCTCACCGACGAGCGTGGGCGGGCGCCGCGGCCGACCCGGGTCGACAGCATGATCCTGCCGCCGGTGGCCCACGACGTGAAGGTCGTCTCGATCGGGATGTTCGTCGACGACGCCTCGACGGCCGTGGCCTGGCGCGGGCCGATGCTCCACCGCACGATCACCCAGTTCCTCACCGACGTGTGGTTCGGCGACCTCGACGTCCTCCTCCTCGACCTGCCGCCCGGCACCGGTGACGTCGCGATCTCGGTCGGGCAGCTGCTGCCCCACGCCGAGGTCCTCGTCGTCACCACACCGCAGGCGGCGGCGGCGGACGTCGCCGAGCGGAGCGGCGTCGTGGCGCGCCAGACCGGTCAGCGGGTCGTCGGTGTCGTCGAGAACATGGCCGGCCTCGTGCAGCCGGACGGCAGCGTCCTCGAGCTCTTCGGGTCGGGCGGCGGTGCCGAGACCGCCCGACGGCTGTCCGTCGGGCAGGACGAGCCCGTGCCGGTGCTCGGGAGCGTGCCGCTGTCGGTGGCGCTGCGCGAGGGCGGGGACGCCGGTGTCCCGGTCGTCGCGGCTCACCCCGAGGACCCCGCTGCCGTGGCGCTCACCGCCGTCGCGGACCGTCTCGTCGCGATGGGCCGCGGTCTGGCGGGCCGGAAGCTCGGGCTCGGCGTGCGGTGACCCGCTCGTCGGGGCGTCGGCGCGGTCGCACCGCTGGGTTCCGGTCGAACACCGGGATCACGCGGTTCGACCGGATGCGAGCGGTGCGTCCCGGCGTCGGGAGGCTCGGGTCAGGTCGCTTCGCCGTCGTACGGCGCCGCCTCGCCCGCCTCGAGGGTCTCGACGGGCGCGGTCGCCCGGACCGCCGGCGGGGTGATCGGCTGCGGCGTCTCGCCCACGGAGTCGGCCAACAGCGCGTCACGGATGATGCGCCGGGGGTCGTACTGTCGCGGGTCGAGCTTCTGCCACTCGATGTCGTCGAAGTCCGGCCCCATCTCGTCCCGCATGCGGGTCTTCGCGGTGTCGGCCAGGCCGCGGAGCATCTTGACGAACTGCGCGAGCTTCTGCGCGTACATCGGGAGTCGCTGCGGGCCCAACAGGAACACGGCAATGATCCCGATGACGAGGATCTTGTCGAACGAGATGGACACGGGAGAAGGGTAACGCCTCCGGCGGTCAGGTCACCCGTAGAGTTGATGGCCGAGGAGTGTGCGTGTCAGAGAAAGAGTCGAACTGGAAGTTCGCGGAGGACATCGTCGCGGAGCCCGAGGTCGTGGCCCGTGCGCGGGAACACTCCCTCGAGCTCGGCGTCGAAGCGGTGTCCCCCGCCGTCGGCGCCCAGATGAGCGTCATCGCGGCGGCGTCCCGCGCCACGGGCATCATCGAGATCGGGACGGGGCTCGGCGTCTCGGGGCTGTACCTGCTCGCAGGTGCCCCTGACGCCACGCTCACGACCATCGACGTCGAGGTGGACCACCAGCAGTACGCGCGCGACGCGTTCCTGCACGCCGGTGCCGTGCCGAGCCGCGTGCGCCTCATCCCCGGTCGCGCCGCCCAGGTGCTCCCCCGCATGAACGAGGCCTCGTACGACGTCGTCGTCGTCGACGCGGACCCGGAGAACGTCATCGAGTACGTCGAGCACGGGCTGCGGCTCGCGCGGATCGGCGGAACCGTCCTCGTCCCCCACGCCCTCTGGCGCGGCCGGGTCGCCGATCCCACCAAGCGCGACCGGGCGGCCACGGACTTCCGCACGCTGCTCACCGAGGTCTCGACGTCGGGGGCGGTCCGGAGCGCGCTCTCGCCCGCCGGTGACGGTCTGCTCCAGATGACGAAGGTCACCAGCTGATCAGAGCAGGTGCCGCAGGTACCGCTCCGGCGCGTCCAGGTAGGCGCGCCAGTTCCTGACCAGCTCGAGGTCCTCCCAGGCGGACGGCCGGATGCCCCACTCGCCCACCTCGTGCACCTTCGCACCGGGGAACGACGCCAGGATCGGCGAGTGCGTCGACAGCACGATCTGCGCCCGCGGGTCCGTCAGGACGTCCTGCATGAGCCGCATGAGCTCGAGACACCCCTGGAACGACAGCGCCGACTCGGGCTCGTCGAGCAGCCAGAGGCCCGGCCAGGTGGACCGGTCGGCGACGAAGTCGAGGAACGCCTCGCCGTGGCTCCGCTCGTGGAACACCGGTTCGGGCCGTCCGCCCGGGTGCTGCTCCAGGTAGGTGAAGAACCCGTACATGGTCTCCGCGCGCAGGAACGTGCCGTTGCGCTCGGCGCCGGGGTCCCGGACGAGCCGCAGGTGGTCGCCGAGTGTCGACTCGGACGCACGCGTGCGGTGCACCGCCCCGGTCGACCCGCCCTCGGCGTTCAGTCCGAAGGCGATGGCGAGCCCCTCGACGATCGTCGACTTGCCCGCGCCGTTGTCGCCGACGAGGACCGTGCACCGATCGAGGTCGAGCCCGGACTCGAGGACCTGCGCGACCGGTGCGAGGGTCGCGGGCCACACGCCGCGGGGCATGGGGTCACCCCCGCGCTCCTCGATCCGACGGACGGGCAGGCGCGAGGCGGGCATGCGCTCATCCTGCCCGATCCGGGAGGCCCGCTGACCGCCGTCGGGGGAGGCGCGGCGACGGCGATCCGAGCGGCCCGGCGACGGCGATCCGGGCGGCCGGGCGACGGCCGCTCCGGCGGCGGAGACGACGAACCGCCCGGGTCCGAGGACCCGAGCGGTTCGTGTGGTGCGTCGTGACGACTACACCGAGACGACCTCGGCGAGTGCGTCGTGGAGTTCCTTCGCCTCGGCATCGTTGACCGAGACGACCAGACGGCCTCCACCCTCGAGCGGAACCCGCACGATGATGAGTCGACCCTCCTTAACAGCCTCCATCGGCCCGTCACCGGTCCTCGGCTTCATGGCTGCCATCAGATGTCCCCTTTCGTGCAGTACATGCCCCTCCATTATCCGGCACGGAGGGCCGATCTGCGAAACCATCCAGCTCGACGTACCCCGAACCGCCCCGGGAGCCGGATCACGGCGGCGTCCAGTCGTACCCGTTGATCCACCAGCAGGAGTACATCCATGCCACCTGCAGCGCGATCGAGACGGCCACCACGGCGACGCGGTACGTCACCCATCGCGGGCGGGCGACGATCGCGAGCATCGGGAAGAGCGGCATGAGGATGCGCCAGGTGCTCGACTGCGGGAAGAACACCGCGAGCAGGTACACGAAGTACGACGCCGACCAGATCCGCAGCTCCGGCCCGATCGCCCGGGCGGCCGGCATGAGGAGGAACCCGGCGAACCCCGCGAGCACGAGCACGAGCAGGACGCCGCCCGCGGGCTCGTGGAACCACCAGTCGAACCCCTGGATCCACGGCGCGAACGGGACGAGTTCGTGTCGGCCGATGTAGGACTGCCGCCAAGCGAGCTCGGTGTCCGTGTACGCCTTCGGCACCCCGGTGACCGCCCACGCGATCGTCGGCCACGCCAGCCCGACGAGCCCCGCGACCACGGCCACGACCGCCGGCGGGATCGCGGCGCGCAGCGACAGGGGGTCCGCGGCACTGCGGCGCACGAACCGCAGCACGAGGTAGCCGACCATCATGAGGGCGATCGCCAGGCCGGTCGGCCGGGTGAACCCGAGGACGACCACGACGGGCAGCATCCACCAGAACCGGCGCGTGACGAGCAGCCACAACGCGAGCGTCAGGAGGAACACCCCCATCGACTCCGCGTAGGCCACCTGGAACATCGTGGACACGGGGGCCACGCAGAACAGCACCGTCGCGAAGGTCGCCGTGCCCTCGGGCAGGAACCGGCCGACGAGACGCCGGAAGAGCAGTGCCGCCGCCCATCCGAACAGCACCGAGACCGTCACCGCGACGACCGCGTACCCCGCCCCGGTCGCCTCCATGAGGCCGCGGACGAGGAACGGGTAGGCGGGCATGAAGGCCCAGGCGTTCTCCGTCACGGCGCCGTCGGTCCCGATCGGCAGTGTCGCGGGGTACCCCGTCTGGGCGATGAGGGCGTACCAACGGCCGTCCCAGATCGTCGCGAAGTCGAGGTAGCGCGGCGACGCCAGCGTGAACGAGTTCTGGGTCTGGACGCGCGCGAACGCGGCCAGCAGCCCGAAGGTCACGATCCGCGCGAGGACGTACACGATGGTGACGCGGAACCACCACGGCACCATCCGGTACTGCACGAGCAGCCGGACCCGGACCGGCCGTCGCGGGCGCTCCCGCTCCGGCCTCGCGGTCGTCAGGCCGTCAGCCACCGCCGGAGGCCCTCCTCGACCGCGGTGATCTGCGCGACCGGCACGCGCTCCTCGTCGTGGTGGGCGAGCGCCGGGTCGCCGGGGCCGTAGTTGACGGCGGGCACGCCGAGCGCCGAGAAGCGGGCGACGTCCGTCCACCCGTACTTCGGCTTCGGGGCGGCGCCCCCGACCGCGGCGACGAACTCCTGCGCGAGCGGCGCGTCGAGCCCGGGGCGCGCACCGGCCGCGAGGTCGACGATGGTGACGTCGTACCCGTCGAACAGTTCGGTGACGTGCGCCACGGCCTCGTCCGCGGAGCGGGAGGGTGCGAAGCGGTAGTTGACGTGGAGCATGACCTCGTCGGGGATCACGTTGCCCGCGATGCCGCCGGTGATCCCGACGGCGTTGAGGCCCTCGCGGTACTCGAGACCGTCGACCTCGACCGTGCGGGGTTCGTACGCGGCGAGACGGTCGAGCGCCCCGGCGATCTTGTGGATCGCGTTGTCGCCGATCCAGGAGCGGGCACTGTGCGACCGCTGGCCGTAGGCACGGACCTCGGCGCGGAGGTTGCCGTTGCATCCGCCCTCGATCTGGGCGTTCGACGGTTCGCCGAGGATCGCGAAGTCCCCGGCGAGCAGCTCGGGCCGCGTGCGAGCGAGGCGCCCGAGGCCGTTCAGGGCGTCGCTCACTTCCTCGTGGTCGTACCAGACCCACGTGACGTCCACGGTGGGGTCGACGAGGTCGTGCGCGAGCTTGAGCTGGACGGCACACCCGCCCTTCATGTCGACGGTGCCGCGGCCCCACAGGACCTCGGCGTCCGCTTCGGTGCGGGTCTGGGTCGGCAGGTTGGCGTTGAGCGGCACGGTGTCGATGTGACCGGCGATGACGACCCGGCGGTCACGGCCGAGCCGCGTCCGCGCCACGATCGCGTCGCCGTCGCGCACGACCTCGAGGTGGTGGAGCGGCGTGAGCACGGCCTCGATGGCGTCCGCCAGTCCGCCCTCGTTCCCCGACACGGACTCGACGTCGCAGATCGCGCGCGTGATGTCGATGGACGAAGCGGTCAGGTCCAGCGTGGCGACGGGCATGGGGGCAGCCTAGCGGGGCCGCCCCGGCACCCGACCGGGAGGCCCGCGACCGCCCGCCCGGACACACGGGACGAGCGGCTGAGGGGGGCCGGGCCTCCCGTCCGGACGGTCCGCGGACGGACGGAGGGGCGCCGCTACCCTGGTGCCCGTGACCGAATCGAGCAGCAGCACCGACGCCCAGCAGCGTGACCCGGACGCCGTCGGCGACGACCGGGTGCCGACACACGCGTGGGGGCACGGTCTCGCGACGATCGCCGCGGACGGCACGGTCCTCGACACGTGGTTCCCGGCACCGCGGCTCGGCCGACGGCCCGAGGGCACGGACGGTGCCGTTCCCGCCGACCTCGCCGAGGCCGCCGGCGACGACCCGCGCCGCGGCGTCCGGCTCACGGTGACGACCGTCGAGATCACCCTCGAGGCCGCGCCCGCCTCGACCCCGGATGCGTACCTCCGGCTCCACCTGCTCAGCCACCTGCTCGTGCGGCCGAACACGATCGCGCTCGACGGCGTGTTCGCGCACCTGCCGACCGTGGTCTGGACGAACGCGGGTCCGGTCGCCGCCGACGACTTCCCGCGACTCCGACCGGCACTGCAGCGGGCCGGGATCGTCACCCACGCGATCGACAAGTTCCCCCGGCTCCTCGACTACGTCATGCCCGACCGCGTCCGCATCGCGGACGCCGCACGCGTCCGGCTCGGCGCGCACCTGGCCCCGGGTACGACCGTCATGCACGAGGGCTTCGTCAACTTCAACGCGGGCACCCTCGGCGACGCCATGGTCGAGGGCCGCATCTCGCAGGGCGTCGTGGTGGGGCACGGCAGCGACATCGGTGGGGGCGCCTCCATCATGGGGACGCTGTCCGGCGGTGGTACCCAGCGCGTCCGCATCGGCGACCGGGCGCTCCTCGGTGCGAACGCGGGGCTCGGGATCTCGCTCGGGGACGACTCCGTCGTCGAGGCCGGCCTGTACGTCACGGCGGGCACGAAGGTCACGCTCGTCGGCGCCGCTCCGAATCCGGACGGCACGCCCCGGACGGTGAAGGCCGTCGAGCTGTCCGGCGCGCCGAACGTGCTGTTCCGCCGCAACTCGCGGACCGGCGCCGTGGAGGCCCTGCCCCGGTCCGGCACGGGCATCCAGCTCAACGCGGCGCTGCACGCCTGACGGGCGGCCGGTCCGGCCGGCGCCGGGTTGGCTGGCCGGCCACCGCCCGGCCGGCCGGGCCGCTCCCGTTCCGTACGGGGATCAGCCGCGGGGCAGCCGCGGGGATCAGCCGCGGGGCGGCAGGTCGCGCTCGGGGTGGCCGAGGTACAGCTGCTGCGGCCGACCGATCTTGTTCTGCGGGTCGGTGTTGAGCTCGCGCCACTGGGCGATCCACCCGGGCAGCCGGCCGATCGCGAACAGCACGGTGAACATCCGCGGCGAGAACCCCATCGCCTTGTAGATGACGCCCGTGTAGAAGTCGACGTTCGGGTACAGCTTCCGCGACACGAAGTACTCGTCCGCGAGCGCAATGCCCTCGAGCTCCATGGCGATGTCGAGCAGGTCGTCCTGCACCCCGAGTGCCTCGAGGACCTCGTGGGCGGACTCCTTGACGAGCTTGGCCCGGGGGTCGTAGTTCTTGTAGACCCGGTGCCCGAAGCCCATGAGCTTGACGCCGTGTTCCTTGTTCTTCACACGCTCGACGAACCGCGACACCGGCTCGCCCGAGTCACGGATCTTCGCGAGCATCTCGAGCACGGCCTCGTTCGCACCACCGTGCAGCGGACCGTAGAGGGCGTTGATGCCCGCCGAGATCGACGCGAACATGTTCGCCTTCGTCGAGCCGACGAGTCGCACGGTGGACGTCGACGCGTTCTGCTCGTGGTCCTCGTGCAGGATGAGGAGCCGCTCCAGCGCCTTCGACAGGACCGGGTTGACCTCGAACGGCTCGGCCATCGTGCCGAAGTTGAGCCGCAGGAAGTTGTCGACGAAGCTCAGCTGGTTGTCCGGGTACAGGAACGCCTGCCCGATGCTCTTCTTGTGCGCGTAGGCCGCGATCACGGGGAGCTTGGCGAGCAGGCGGACGGTCTGCAGCTCGACCTTCTCGGGGTCGTCGACGTCCATGTCGTCCTCGTAGTAGGTCGACAGGGCGCTCACCGCGCTCGACAGGACGGACATCGGGTGCGCCGAGTGCGGCAGGGCGTCGAAGAGCCGCCGGAGGTCCTCGTGCAGCAGCGTGTGCCGCCGGATGCGGTCGTCGAACGCCGCGAGTTCGTCCGCCGTGGGGAGCTCGCCGTAGATGAGGAGCCAAGCGACCTCGAGGTACGTGCAGTTCGCCGCGATCTGCTCGATCGGGTACCCGCGGTACCGGAGGATCCCCTGCTCGCCGTCGATGTAGGTGATCGAGCTCTTCGTCGCGCTCGTGTTCACGAAGCCGTAGTCGAGCGTCGTGAAGCCGGTCTGCTTCGTCAACGTCGCGATGTCGATGGCCGACGCACCGTCCGTGCTGCGCAGGATCGGGAACTCGGCGGTGCCTCCCGGGTAGTGGAGGACCGCGGTGGGTGCCGCCTCGTCCGGGGTGCCGGTCGAGGGCAGTGTGGCCGCCTTCTGAGCGTCATTGGCAGTGTCAGTCACGACGACAGCCTAAACCGACGACCGTGGCGCACGCGCACGGGAGGCCCGGCGCCCGTCAACGCGGAACCGGCGACTCCGCCGCGTGGTCGGCGACCGGACCGGTCCCGGACGACCGCAACCGCACGACCGCGGCATCGATGCGCTCGTCGGTCGAGGTGAGGGCGATGCGCACGTGCGAACCACCAGCACTGCCGTAGAACGTGCCCGGTGCGACGAGGATCCCGAGTTCCGCGAGCGCCGCGACCGTGGTCCAGGCGTCCTCGCCGCGCGTCGCCCAGAGGTACAGCCCGGCCTCGCTGCGGTCGATCCGGTAGCCCGCCGCCACGAGTGCCGACGCCAGGCGGTCGCGCCGTCCCGCGTACCGCGCCTTCTGCTCGCGGACGTGGGCGTCGTCGGCGAGCGCGACGATCATCGCCTGCTGCACCGGCGCCGGGGGCATCATGCCGGTGTGCTTGCGGACGGCCAGGACCTCGGCCAGCACCCGCGCGTCACCCGCCACGAAGCCGGCGCGGTAGCCGGCGAGGTTCGACTGCTTGCTCAGCGAGTACACGCTGAGCACGCCGTCGTGCGTGTCACCGACCACGCGGGGGTCGAGGATGCTCGGCGTCGGGGTGCCGTCGTACGGCTGCTCCCACCCGAGCTCCGCGTAGCACTCGTCGCCCGCGATGACCGCGCCGAGGGCACGGGCTCGCTCGACCGCGACCCGGAGCTCCTCGATCGACAGCACGCGGCCGTCGGGGTTGCCCGGCGAGTTGAGCCAGACGAGCTTCGTCGACGCCGGCCAGGACGCGGGGTCGTCGGCGGCCAACGCCTCGGCGCCGACGAGGGCCGCGCCGAGCTCGTAGGTCGGGTAGGCGGCCTCGGGGAACACGACCGTGTCACCGGGGCCGATGCCGAGCCACAGCGCGAGTCCGGCGATGAACTCCTTCGACCCGATCGTCGGCAGGACCTCGTCCGTCGTCAGGGTGATCCCCTGGCGTCGGCCGTACCAGGCGACGATGGCCTCGCGCAGCGCGGGGGTCCCGGCCACCTGCGGGTAGGCATGGGCGTCCGTGGCGTCGGCGAGAGCGCGACGGACGAGCTCGGGCGTCGGGTCCACGGGCGACCCGACGCTCAGGTCGACGATGCCGTCCGGGTGGCCGCCCGCGCGATCCTTCGCGGCGGCGAGCTGGTCCCAGGGGAAGTCCGGCAGGTCGAGCGGCACGGGTCAGCCCCGCGGCGGCTCGGCGAGCACGACCGGGTGGTCCTGGTGGATCACACCGACCTTGGCAGCGCCGCCCGGCGACCCGATCTCCTGGAAGAACTCGACGTTCGCCTTGTAGTAGTCCGCCCACTCCTCGGGGAGGTCGTCCTCGTAGTAGATGGCCTCCACCGGGCACACCGGCTCACACGCACCGCAGTCGACGCACTCGTCGGGGTGGATGTAGAGCGAGCGGTCGCCCTCGTAGATGCAGTCGACCGGGCACTCGTCGATGCAGGCGCGGTCCTTGACGTCCACACAGGGCTGGGCGATCACGTACGTCACGGTTCTTCGGTGTCCCTTCGAGGCGGCAGCGTCGAGTCTACTCCGGGCGGGTGGGCGTCCCCGCCGTCGGCGCCGTGGCGTCGACGGCGGCCGGACCGCGCTCTCGGCCGTCGGCGGGGACCGTGCCCGCCGGCGGAGCGCCGCGAGGGGGCAACGACGGCCACGCGAGCACGAGCATCGCGATCACGGCCGGCCCGAACGTCCACACGTACCCGGCCGTGTTCGCGAGGACGAGCGGCGAACTCGTCCCGCCGACCGCCACGAGCACCTGGGTGACGAGCAGGACCCCGAGCGCCGCCGCCGTCACCATCCACCGGGAGCGGAAGACGAGCCGGACGCCGAGCAGCAGGCACGCGACGAGCAGCGTCGTGATCACCATGCCGACCGGGAGGCTCCCCAGGGTCTGCTGGTGGGTGATCGTGCCGAGGCCGCCGACCACGGCCCCCGCTGCGAGCGCGGCGACGACGAGCAGTGACTGCACCCCCCGGCCGTGCTCGGCGAACGACTGCGCCGCCGGCGCTGCGGGTGGCGCGTCGTGCCGGAAGCCCTCGCGCGCGGGCGCTTCGAGCCGGGCGCCGTGCGGCATGACGTACGTCAGGCGCTCGGGCTGCTCGGGGTCGAGGGGATCGACCGTGAGCTGGCTCCGGTACTGCTCGAGCGCGGCACGCACCCGGGGGCGCACCGGCAGCACGTCGACGACGAGGTCGGCCTGACCGCTGTCGGCGTCGACGATGGTCGAGAACGGGACGTCCTCGGCACGGGCGGCGTACCGGGCAGCCGCATGCACCCGCACGTGGTCCGGGTGTCCGTACCCGCCGTCGTCCGCGTAGCTGACCACGGCATCGGCACCCGTCGAGCGGATCGCCGCGCGCACGTCGTCGACGACCTCCCCGAGGTCCGCCGCGGTGAGCGAGTCGGCCGGCGCGTCCTCGGCGGCCGTCGCCCGCCCGTCCGCGGCCCACCGCATGCCGGAGTCGCTGTACCGACGCGGCGGCAGGTCCGTGGGACGGGCGCCGGGGCCGCCGAGCCACAGGTGCCGAGGCCCGCCGAGCGCGGCGAGCGCGGCCGCGATCTCGGTCTCGCGGTGCGCGGCGACCCGGGGCGCGTCGCCGAAGAGCGGCGCGAGCGCCGGCGTGAGCATCTCGCCGCGTTCACCCCGCGTCGCGGTGAGCACCGTCACGTCGGCACCGAGTTCGACCAGGGTCGCGATCGTGCCCCCGGTCGCCAACGTCTCGTCGTCGGGGTGGGCGTGGACGAACAGGACACGCTCGGGGCGCGTCGCCGGGGTGGGCGTGGACATCGCCACCCAGGGTACGGGATCGGCTGGGATCGGCTCGGTGGCGGAGCGCCGCCGGACGGCGGTCAGCGCGGGGTGACGATGTACGTCGCCGTCACGCCGTCGTGGCCGGTCGAGAAGGCGAGCACCACGCGGTACCGGTCGCTCCGGAAGAGGCCGAACGCGCTGCGGGCGTCGCTCCGCACGGCACCGTCCGCGAAGCCGTCCGCGGTGAGCCGAGCGTGTGCCGTCGTGAACTCCGCGACCGAGGCGACGCGGACCTGCACCACCCAGCCCGACCCGGCGGGTCCGCTCCCCCCGCCGAGGACCGTGCCGTCGACGAGCGGGACGGCGTGGGTCGGGAACCCGGCGGGGGGAGCACCGTCGGTCGTCACCGCCGCGCCCCGCAGGGCGGCGTCGAGCGCGCCGTCGATGCCGCCGGCCACCTGCCGCATCCCGCGCTGGATCGAACCGCCCGTGACGCCCTGGAGGCCCGACCGGACGCCCGACGCCACCGACGACGCGACCGCCGTCCCGACCCCCGAGACGTGGTCGGTGATCCCGGCGCAACCCGTCAGCCCGACGGCGAGGACCGCCAGGACCGCGGCCGTCGGCACGACCCGCGGTCGCGCCGCACGGCGATGCGCCCGATCGGAACGCGGCGTGCGCGACATCAGGCGAGCCAGGCCCGGGTCGCCGCGACGAAGGCGTCCACCCCGACCGGGATCGACGCCTCGGCGAGCGGGGCGAAGAACGGCGAGTGGTTCGTCGGGACCTCGGCGCCGTCGGCGAACAGCGCCGGGTCCGTCGTGCCCGTGAACCAGTACACGATGGGGGCCTCGGCCGCCGTCGCGAGGTCGCCGACGTCCTCGCTCGCCATGCCGAGCACCGAGTCACCGGCCACGAGCGACGGCACGACCCCCTCGAGGGCGGCCAGCACGCGCCCGGCGGCGTCGGCGTCGTTCACGAGGACGTTCGCGCCCGGCCGCACCCGGACGAGCGGCTCGTCGAGGCCGCCCGCCGCCGATTCCGCCGCGACGATCCGGCGCACCGCCTGCTCGACCTGGTGCCGGGTGTCGTCGGTCTGGGCACGCGTGCTCACCTCGATCGTCACCACGTCGGGGATGATGTTGGCGCGGGTGCCACCGTGGATGCTGCCGACGGTGACGACCGCGGCCTGCCGGGGACCGACCTCCCGGGCGACGACCGACTGCAGCCGCACGACCGCCGACGCGGCGGCGACCACCGGGTCACGGGTCGTCTGTGGCGCGGAGCCGTGGCCGCCCCGGCCGCGGAACGTGATCGTGAACCGGTCGCTCGCGGCCATCACCGGCCCGGACCCGACCGTCACCCGTCCGACCGGCTCGGGCGCGGTGTGCTGCCCGAGCACGACGTCGGGGCGGGGGACGCGATCGACCAGGTCGTCGTCGACCATCGCGCGGGCACCGCCGATGACCTCCTCGGCTGGCTGGAACACCGCGACGACGGTCCCCGCCCACGAGTCCCGCGTCGCGATGAGCCGCTCGAGCGCACCGAGCAGCCAGGTCATGTGCAGGTCGTGACCGCAGGCGTGCATCGTGCGGGTCTCGGAGCCGTCCTCGTCGACGGCGGTGTGGACGCTCGCGTACGCCAGGCCCGTTCGCTCCTCGACCGGCAGGCCGTCCATGTCGGCGCGGAGCCACACCACCGGGCCGGCAGCGTTCTCGAGGACCGCGACCACGCCCGTGCCACCGACCCCCGTGGTCGGTTCGAGGCCGAGCGATCGGAGGTGGTCCGCGACGACACCGGCGGTCCGGTGCTCGGCGAACGCGAGCTCGGGGTGCGCGTGCAGGTCGCGGTAGATGTCGAACAGCGGGAGCGTCGTCACCCGACAACCGTAACCGGCTGCCGTCGGCGCGACGGGCATCTCGTCCGGGAACGACGACGCCCGTCGGCTCCGGAGGGGCCGACGGGCGTCGTCGTGTGCGGAGGAGAACCGCGGCTCAGGCGTCCTGGCGCTTGAGGCGCGCCGTGGCCCGGGCCCGGGACTGGGCGTCGAGCTCGACCTTGCGGATCCGGACGGCGTCGGGGGTGACCTCGACGCACTCGTCCTCGCGCGCGAACTCGAGGCACTCCTCGAGCGAGAGCTGCCGGGACGGCGTCATCGACTCGAACGTGTCGGCCGTGGACGACCGCATGTTCGTGAGCTTCTTCTCCTTGGTGATGTTGACGTCCATGTCGTCGGCGCGCGAGTTCTCGCCGATGACCATGCCCTCGTAGACCTCCTCGGTCGGGTTGACGAAGAACGTCATCCGCTCCTGGAGGTTCGTGATCGCGAACGGGGTCACGACGCCGGCGCGGTCGGAGACGATCGAGCCGTTGACGCGCGTCTGGATGGGGCCGGCCCACTCGCCGTACCCGTGCGAGATCGCGTTCGCGATGCCCGTGCCGCGGGTCTCGGTGAGGAAGGCGGTGCGGAAGCCGATGAGCCCACGCGACGGGACGATGAACTCCATGCGCACCCAGCCCGTGCCGTGGTTCGTCATGTTCTCCATGCGACCCTTGCGCGCGGCCATGAGCTGCGTGATCGCGCCGAGGTACTCCTCGGGCGTGTCGATCGTCATGTGCTCGTACGGCTCCTGGAGCTTGCCGTTCTCGTCACGCCGGGTGACGACCTGCGGCTTGCCGACCGTGAGCTCGTAGCCCTCGCGCCGCATCTGCTCGACGAGGATCGCCAGGGCGAGCTCGCCGCGGCCCTGGACCTCCCACGCGTCGGGACGGCCGATGTCGACGACCCGGAGCGAGACGTTGCCGACGAGCTCGCGGTCGAGGCGGTCCTTGACCATGCGCGCGGTGAGCTTGTGCCCCTTGACCTTCCCGACGAGCGGGCTCGTGTTCGTGCCGATCGTCATGGAGATCGCGGGGTCGTCGACCGTGATGGTCGGCAGCGGGCGGACGTCCTCGGGGTCGGTCAGGGTCTCGCCGATGGTGATGGTGTCGAACCCGGCGACGGCGACGATGTCACCCGGGCCGGCCGACTCGGCGGGGAACCGGTCGAGCGCCTTCGTGATGAGGAGTTCGGTGATGCGGGCGCTGACGACGGAACCGTCGTGCTTGACCCACGCGACCGTCTGCCCCTTCTTCATGGTGCCGTGGAAGATGCGGAGCAGCGCGAGACGACCGAGGAACGGCGAGGCGTCGAGGTTCGTGACGTGCGCCTGCAGCGGGTGGGTGTCGTCGAACGTCGGCGCCGGGACGTGCTGGAGGATCGCCTCGAACAGCGGCTCGAGGTCGTCGTTGTCGGGCAGGGTGCCGTCGGCGGGCTTGTTGCGGCTCGCGGCACCGTTCCGGCCGGACGCGTAGACGACCGGGACGTCGAGGATGGCGTCGAGGTCGAGGTCGTCGACCTCGTCCGAGAGGTCCGACGCCAGCCCGAGCAGGAGGTCCTGGGACTCGGCGACGACCTCGTCGATGCGCGAGTCGGGACGGTCCGTCTTGTTGACCAGCAGGATCACGGGGAGCTTCGCCGCGAGCGCCTTGCGGAGCACGAAGCGCGTCTGGGGCAGCGGGCCCTCGGACGCGTCCACGAGCAGGACGACGCCGTCGACCATCGAGAGGCCGCGCTCGACCTCGCCACCGAAGTCGGCGTGGCCCGGGGTGTCGATCACGTTGATCGTGATGCGTCCGCCGTCGTTGAACTCGGCCGCGTGGATCCCGTTGTAGAGCACCGAGGTGTTCTTCGCGAGGATGGTGATGCCCTTCTCGCGCTCGAGGTCGTTCGAGTCCATCATCCGGTCCTCGCCCTCGAAGTGGGCGTCGAACGAGTTGGTCTGCGTGAGCATGGCATCGACCAGGGTGGTCTTGCCGTGATCGACGTGTGCCACGATGGCGACGTTGCGCAGGTCGGACCGGGTGGCGAGCGCCATACAGGACTTCCTTAGAGCGTGAGGGAGAGGATCGGGCAGAATGCCCGGCGTCCGAGTCTACCGGGCGCGGACGACCCGGAGGGACCTTGGACGAGGACGTCGACACGCCCACCGCGAACACCGCTCCGCCGACGTCCCGCGGCCGGCTCGCCGCCGAGGTCGTCATCGTCCTCGCCCTGTCACTCGGGGCGAGCGCCGTGTACTCGATCGTCGAGATCGTCGACGACCTGACGAAGACCACGGCGCTGGCGTCGCAGACGACGACGCTGAACACGTCGCAGGACGACCGCTCGCTCTTCGACCTGCTCGACCAGCTCATCGGCGTCGCCGTGGACCTGGCGCCGGTCGCGCTCGTCGCGTTCCTGCTCTGGCGGAGCGCGCGACCACACCTGGCGCGGCTGGGGATCGACCGCTTCCGCCCGCGTGCGGACCTCGGCGGCGCCGCAGGTCTGGCCCTGCTCATCGGCGTCCCGGGGCTCGGCCTGTACTTCGCCGGACGGGCGCTCGGCATCACGGTCGACGTCGTGCCCACCGCGCTCGGCACGTACTGGTGGACGGTCCCGGTGCTCCTGCTGTCGGCGATCCGCTCCGGCCTGCAAGAGGAGGTGATCGTCGTCGGTTACCTGTACGAGCGCCTCGGCCGGCTCGGGTGGGGCCGCTGGACGGTGATCACGTCGACGGCGGTCCTCCGCGGCAGCTACCACCTGTACCAGGGCTTCGGCGCGTTCGTCGGCAACGCCGTGATGGGCATCGTGTTCGGCTGGGTGTACACGCGGTGGGGGCGGCTCCTGCCGCTCGTGATCACGCACTGCCTGCTCGACGCCGCCGTGTTCGTCGGCTACCCGTACGTCGCGTCGGCGTTCCCACACCTCTTCGGTGCGCACTGACCGCTCCGTCGATCGGTTCGGCGCCCACCGACCGCGCATCGGATCGGCCAAGACATCGGCGACGGCCCCCAGATCGAGGGGGTTTCGCAGGTCAGCGGTCCAGTGAGCGCCCGAGGACGCCTACCGTGGAGGCATGGCGATCCCCGGCGTCGGCGAGCTGGCTCCCGACTTCACCCTCCCCGGCACGCTCCTGCGCCGCGGAGAGCGGACCGACGACGCCTACTCGCTGCGCGCGCAGATCGGCCGGACCGTCGTGCTCGCCTTCTACCCCGGGGACGCGACGCCCGTGTGCACGGCGCAGATGTGCAGCTACGAGCGCGAGCTCGACGAGTTCCTGGAGCTCGGGGCCATCGTCTGGGGGGTCAGTCGCCAGGGACTCGACTCGCACGAGGCGTTCGCCCGCGGGGCTTCGCTGTCGTTCCCGCTGCTCGCCGACACCGCGGGCGAGGTCGTCCGTGCGTACGGTGTCCAGGCCCCGGGCATCGGTGTCCGGCGCTCGGTGTTCGTGATCGGCCCGGACGGGGTCGTGCGGTGGCGCCACGTCGGCCTCGTCGGCATGCGGTTCCCGAAGGCCTCGACCATCCGCGAGCACGTCGAGGCGCTCGTCGCCTGAGGGCCAGGACCGGAACCCGCGACCCCCGTTCCGGCGCCCACCGCTCCGCCGGGGGAGCACCGCCGGCGCGCGGTGTTCCACTGGACACGGCGCGCCCGGGATGACGTCTTCGACCGGGGGGCTTGACACCCGAACGGGGGGTACCCGTTAATTGGTATCGGAGAGTCATCCTCCTTCAGGACTGTCTCCCCGGGGAATCGGGTCTTTCTCCGGTTCGCGGTGCGTGTCACGCCCGCTCGGCAGAATGTCCCCGGGGAGACCTCTCCCCACTCAGGGACCCGCACCGCATGCTCCACCGCAACACGCAGCACTGCAAGGAGGAATCCGCAGACCGCTGCGGCCCCCGCCGACGGGTACGGCAGGAACCGCAGCTGTCGGCTCCGTTCCCACGACGACCACGGGTAGGTCGTCCGGGAGCGTCCGGCGCAGCACCGGCGATGACGACGGGTACGTCATCGCCGGTGCAGCGGCCACTCGTGTCTGCGACCATGGGAACGTGAGCGTGCCGCACGACGACCCCGTCCCGTTCCGGCTCGTCGCGCCCGGGATGCGCCGCTTCGCCGTCGCCCTCTGGATCGTCGCCGTCGCCCTCGTGCCCATCGGGCTCATCACCGACGGCCCCCGCGCACTGCTGCTCGTCCCCGCCCCGTCCGCGTTCACGGCGTGGTTCGCCTGGACCGCTCTCTGGCGTCCCCGCGTGCTCGCGACCGCCGACGGCGTCGTGGTCGTCGACGTCCGTCGCACGACGCGGATCGCGTGGGGCCGTGTGCTCGAGGTCCGATCACGGTTCGGCCTGGAGGTCGTCACGAGCGAGGGTGACCGCCGCACGTGGATCGCCCCGCGGCCCACCGCGCGTCTCCGCCTGACCCCCGTCGCACCGCTCGGACCGGGAGGCCCGGCGCAGGCAGCGGAGACCACCCTCACCGTCGCCGAGGCGGCGGACCGCCTCCGGGCCTTCGTCCCGTCCCCGGCGCCCCTGGAGGGCCCGCCGCCCGCCGAGGTCACGCCCGCTCGGATCGAGCACCGCGTGCACGGCTGGAGCGTGGTGGCGCTCATCGCGCTCGGCCTGCTCGGGTCGATGGCTGGCGCGCGCATCTGAACCGGGCCTCCCGGTCCGGCCCGGCCCGCACATCGGAACCGGGTCTCCCGGTCCGGCCCGGTGCGCCAACGGAACCGGCCGGGGAGGCCCGACCAGGGCCTCCCGTCAGGCGTCCGCGCCGGCGGCCAGGATCGCCCGGCGCAGCTCGCGACGCTCGCGCTGGACCTCCGGGTCCGGCAGCGGGACGGCGGCGATGAGGCGCTGCGTGTACGGGTCCTGCGGGTCACGCAGGATCTGGTCACGCGTGCCGAACTCCGCGAGCTTGCCGTGGTGCATCACCGCGATCCGGTCCGCCAGCACGTCGATGACGGCGAGGTCGTGCGTGATGAAGAGACACGCGAAGCGGAACTCGCGCTGCAGTTCCTTGAGGAGCTCGAGGACGGTCGCCTGCACGGACACGTCGAGCGCGCTCGTCGGTTCGTCGGCGATGAGGAGCGCGGGCTTCAGCGCCAGTGCCCGGGCGATGCCGATGCGCTGCTTCTGCCCACCCGACAGCTCGTGCGGGAAGCGGGTCGCGTAGGCGCGCGGCAGCCGGACGCTGTCGAGCAGGGACTCGACCTCGCGGTTGAGCGCGCCGCCCTTGAGGCCCTTCGCGAGCAGCAGCGGCTCACCGATCGACTGCCCGATGGTCATCCGCGGGTTGAGCGACGACGCCGGGTCCTGGAACACGATGCCGGCGTTCTTGTGCACCTGACGGACGAGCGACCGCTTGGACTTCGACAGGTCCACGCCCGTGACGTCGAGACGGCCCGAGGTGATCGGCAGCAGCCCGATCGCCGCGCGACCGAGCGTCGTCTTGCCTGAGCCGGACTCGCCCACGAGACCGACGACCTCGCCCTCGTGCACCGTGAGGTCGACGTGGTCCACCGCACGGAACGCCTTGACGCGCCCGCGGCCCGGGTACTCGATCACGACGTCGTCGAACGCGAGGACCGGCTTGCCGACCTCGGGCACGTCGTGGTGCACGGGGTGCACGACGGCGACCGGCTCGTCCGACTCGACGACGTGTTCGAGCGTCTCGGTCACGTCGATGGCCTCGCCACCGGCCTGCCCGAGCCGCGGCACGGCGTCGAGCAGCGTCCGGGTGTACTCGTGGCGGGGGTCCGCGAAGACCGTGGCGACCGTGCCGGTCTCGACGGCCTCCCCCTGACGCATGACGACGATGCGGTCCGCCAGGTCGGCGACGACGCCCATGTCGTGCGTGATGAGCAGGACCGCGCTGCCGAGCTTGCCCGCGAGGTCACGGATCAGGTCGAGGATCTCGGCCTGCACCGTCACGTCGAGCGCGGTCGTGGGCTCGTCGGCGATGAGGAGCTTCGGATCGCACGAGATCGACTGCGCGATCATCGCCCGCTGACGCTGACCGCCGGAGAGCTGGTGCGGGTACGAGTCGAACGCCTTCTGCGGGTCGGGCATCTCGACCATGGCGAGGAGCTCGATCGCGCGGTCGCGTGCCTCGTTCGGCGAGATCCCGTAGTGGATCCGCAGCGTCTCGACGATCTGCGAGCCCACCGTGAACACGGGGTTCAGCGCGGTCATCGGCTCCTGGAAGATCACCGCGATCTCCTTGCCCCGGTAGTCCCGCATCTGCGCCGGACGGAGCCCGAGCAGTTCGGTGCCCTGGAAGCGGACCGAGCCGTTGACGCGGGCGTTCCTGGGCAGCAGCCCGAGGATGGACATGGAGCTGACCGACTTGCCCGAACCGGACTCGCCGACGAGCGCCAGGACCTCCCCGGAGCGGATCTCGTAGCTGAGGTGCTTGACCGCGGGGGTCCAGTAGTCGTCGACGGCGAAGTCGACGTCGAGGTCGGTGACCTCGACGATCGGCGCACCGACCGTGGTCCGGGTGGCAGTCGCGGAGGCGGGCGTGCTCGTGCTCATCGACGTCCGGTCCTTTCCCGGCCGCACGAGGCGACCGCGTGGTTGGTGATGACGATGTGCGGAGCGCTGCGGCGACCTGCGACGATGGCCGCATGGTCTCCCCCGCGCCGGATCCGCGCACCGTGTTCGTCTCGAGGTTCAACCGCGTGCTGGCGATCGCCCTCTGGGTCATCGTGGCGGCGCTGCTCGCCGCCGGCGTGGCGAACGGCCACGACTGGCACCGCTGGCTCGGCCTCGTGCCCGCGGCGTTCGGCGGACTGCTCGGCTGGACCGCGCTCTGGCACCCGCGCCTGGTCGTCGACGACGACGGCGTCGAGGTGGTCAACGTGTTCCACACCGCCGACGTCCCGTGGGCGGCGCTCGTGCACGTCGACACCCGCTTCGCGCTGACGCTCGTCACGCCGCACCGCAAGGTCGCCGCCTGGGCGGCCCCCGCGCCCGGCCGAGCGGGCGTCGCCCTCGCGCGGCGCCGCAACCAGCGCCACGGCCGAGTCGGAGTGACCCCGACCACCGCGCCCGGCGAACGCAGCGCCGGTGACCTGCTGTCGACGGAGTCCGGCGACGCGGCGTACCTGGTGCGTGAGCACTGGGACGGCCTGCGCGAGTCCGGTCGGATCGAACTCGGCGTCGCCGACACGGTCGCCGTACCCGTGCGCCTGCACGTCGTGACGATCGCCCTGCTCGTGGCGACGGGCGTCGGCGGCTGGTTCGCGATCGCCGCGCAGTGACGCCCGCGCGGCTGCGCGACCGCTGACGGTCAGGACCAGGGCGGTCACGCGCTGATCATCTCCGACTCGGAGGAGTTGTGGAGTTCGCGCTCCTTGGTGCGACGGATGCTGAACCGCTTCGAGCGCGGGTCGAACGCGTCGCGCAGGCCGTCACCGACGAAGTTCACGCACAGGGCGAGCAGCACGATGAACGAGGCCGGCCACCAGAACAGGTACGGCCGCGTCTGGAACGCCGACTGGTTCTGGCTGATGAGGAGACCGAGCGACGAGTCCGGCGCCTTGATGCCGTAGCCGAGGTAGCTCAGGGCGGTCTCGAGCAGGATCGCGGTGGCGATGAGCAGCGTCGCGGAGACGATGATCACGCCGATCGCGTTCGGCAGGATGTGCCGGAAGATGATCCGGATGTCGGACGCGCCGGCGACGCGGGCCGCCTCGACGAACTCACGCTCGCGGAGCGACAGGAACTCGGCGCGCACGAGTCGGGCGATGACCATCCACGACACGAGTCCGAGCAGCAGCGCGAGACCCCACGCCCCGAGGCCGTTCGCCGTCTTGCCGACGACGGCACCGATGACGATCGCCGGGATCACGATGAAGATGTCGGTGATGCGCATGAGGATCGCGTCGGTCTTGCCGCGGAAGTACCCCGCGACCGCGCCGACGACCACGCCGATGAAGGTCGCGAAGACGCCGATCACGATCATGACGAGCACCGAGTTCTGGATGCCCCGCATGGTGAGCGCGAAGTAGTCCTTGCCGATGCGGTCCTGGCCGAACGGGTGGTCACTGCTCGGGGCGCCGCCGCCGACGAGCGGGTTGAGCGCCTTGTACGAGTAGTGCCACCACCCCGGGATGGGACCGAGTCCGATCGCCGAGATGCTGAACAGGATCACGAGCACGTAGACGACCAGCGAGATCACCGCGAGCTTGTTGCCGAGGAACCGACGCAGGATGATGCGGCCCTGGCTCTCGCCGGGCTCGTGTTCCTGACCGGAGGCCGCGTCGTCGAAGCCGTCGCTGATGTTCGGCTCGAGCGGGGCGCCGCCCTGCAGGGTGCTCATCGCATGTCCTCCGTGTTGGTCGTTGCCGTGCTCATCGGACGCGCACCCGCGGGTCGAGCACCGAGTAGGCGAGGTCGGCGAGGAAGTTGAAGACGATCGCGGTGATGGCGATCACGAGGAAGTACCCCATCACCGGATTGACGTCCGTGATCGACAGGCCGCTGTTGAACAGGGCGCCCATGCCGGAGATCGCGAACACGGTCTCGGTGATGATCGCGCCACCGAGCAGGGCGCCGATGTCCGTCGCGACGAGCGTCGCGATCGGGATGAGCATGTTCCGCAGCGCGTGCCGCACGATGACGGTCCGCTCCGGGAGGCCCTTCGCACGGGCCGTCCGCACGTAGTCCTGCTCGAGGACCTCGAGCATGCCGGACCGCGAGTAGCGCGTGTACGACGCGAAGCTGATGAGCAGGAGGCTGATCGACGGCAGCAGCAGGTGCGTGTAGGTGTCGAGACCCGTGATCCAGAAGTCGGCCTGGAGGCCCGGGGTGCCCGATCCGACGGTCGCGATCGGTCGGCCGCCCACGAAGTTGATCGAGTAGTTGTGCCACGAGCGCATGAAGCGGTCGAGCACGATCACCCCGGCCGTCAGGAACGCGGTCAGCGCACCGATGCGCATCATCAGGCCGCGGTCGTGCCCACCGACGAAGTACCCGGAAGCGAGACCGACGACCACCGCCGCGACCGCGAGGATGAAGATGGTGCCGCCGGACGAGACGTTGAGCAGGCCCTGCAGCGTGAAGTAGCAGATGATCGCGATGAGGACGTTGATGCCGCCGACGAGCCAGGCACGGTTGTTCCTGGTGCCGGCGAGCATCGTCACCATCGCGAGTCCGAGACCCGCGCTGAACAGGATCACGAACACCGGGCCCAGCGACGGGTCGTTGAACCAGCCGGTGGCCTCCATGAGCAGGAGCATGCCCGCGGTCACCACGGCGGTCAGGCCGAAGACGATGGCGCGGCGGCGGGCGTCGCCTCCGACGACGAGTTGCACGATCGCCCCGAGCACGACGGCGATGACGATGAGCGTCGTGACGGCGATGTGCGGCTTCGCGAGGAAGTTGTTGTAGTCGAGCGCGACGAACGACTTGAGGAGGACCGCCATGAGGAACGACGGCAGGGAGTACAGGAAGAAGCTGACGAGCGTGACGCCGTAGTCGAAGCCCGAGTAAGCGCGGAGCGCGGTGACGATCCCGAGCCCGATGCCGAAGATGATCGCGAGCACGAACGAGAAGGTGACGAGCTGGAGCGTCGACTGCATCGCCTGGGGCAGCAGCTGGGTCACCGGCTGGTTGTGGAACGTCGTGCCGAGGTCGCACTGTCCGATGACGCACTTGCCCACGCCACCGATCCAGATCCCCCAGCGGAGCGGCGGGATGACGTCGAGGTGCTGCGTCGCGACGCGCGCGGCGATGAGCGCTGCGCGGTTCGGGGAGTTGCTCCCCTGGAGGTCCTGCAGGGGGTTCCCCGCGATCGCCGCCAGGTTGTACATGATGAACGAGGCGGCGATGAGGATGAGGACCGAGACGAGGATCCGTCTCGCGATGAAGCTCACCATGGGCGAAGGGGCCTCTCCGGTGTGGGAAGGGTGCAACGGTCGATCACGTTCGTGACGCGCCGACCAAGGGTAACGGGTGCCGCTGAGCCCGACGAGCCCGGTTGGGGCGCCGGACGGGGCGGTGCTGCAGGGTCGCTCAGGCGGGGGGCCGCCGGAGTGACCGACGGGGCGGGGCGGGGATCGCAGGGCGTCCCCGCCCGCCCACACGGGAGGGCGCCGGACTCGTCGAGCCCGGCGCCCCCGCCGCGGTGGTGCTCAGGATGCGGTGGTCCTGGGGATCAGCCCTTGGTCCAGTCCCACACGTTCCAGAAGATCCCGTTCTGGCCGCCGAAGTACTTCACGCCGTGGAGCGTGGAGTTCGTGGCGAAGATGCCGGGGAGCTGGAACAGCGGCAGACCGTAGGCGTCGTTGAACGCGATCTTGTCGATGTCGACCTTCATGGACTGCAGCTTCGACGCGTCGAGGGTCGTCTGCGTGTCGACCGCGAGCTTCGAGGCCTTCTCGTCCGCGAACCGGTTGTAGTTGCCGGAGTTGCCGGTCTGGAACAGCTGCGGGACCGCCGCGTTGCCCGCACCCGGGTTCACCCAACCGAACAGCGAGGCGTCGTAGTTGCCGCCGGTGAGGAGCGAGCTCCAGTCGGGCGAGCCACCGTCGACCACCTTGAAGCCGGCCTTCGCCGCCGAGGCCTGGATGGCCTGGAACGTGTCGACACGGTTCGGGTTCTCGGTGTTGTAGAGGATCTTGACCGTCGGCGTCGCGCCGTTGAGGAGCTTCTTGGCGCCGGCGATGTCGACCTTGTCGTACTCGTCGGAGTTGTTGTTCTTGACCGCCTCGTCGTAGCCCTTCTGACCCGGCAGGAACAGCTGCGAGTTCAGGACCTTGGCGCTCTTGTTGATCGGGGTGACGATCGAGTCGAGGATCTGCTGACGCGGGATGGTCATGAGGAACGCCTTGCGGACGTTCTCGTCCTTGAACACGCTCGAACCGAAGTTGAGGTCGAGGTGGTCGTAGGCGACCTGGCTACCCTGCTGGATCTTGATGCCGGACGCCTGCTTCAGCGCCTTGACCGTGTCGGCCGAGGCCTGCGGCTGGATCGCGTCGACCTCGCCGTTCTGCAGGGCCGTGACCTGGGCGTTGGCGTCACCGATGAAGCGCATGACGAGCTTGTTGAACTGGACCTCGTGCTTGCCCTTGTAGTACGGGTTCTTGCTGAAGGTCATCGACTGCTTCGGCGTCCAGGCGCTGACCTGGAGCGGGCCGCCCGAGACGAGGAGCTTCTTGTCGCTCGGCAGGCTCGTCTGGTCGTAACCGGTGTTGATGAAGCTCGCGACCTTCTTGAGGGTGTCGTTCGCCGGGGCCGGGCTCGCCGTGTTGCCGGCGGGGGTGTCCTTGAGCGCCTTGATGAAGGCGGACTCGGAGACACCGGCCTCCTGCGACACGATGTGCGCGGGGAACTGGATCGGGTTCACGAGATTCCAGTCGACGTACGGCTTCTTGTACGTGATGGTGATCGACTGCTTCGTGATGTTCGTCGGGTAGTCCGTCTGGAACGGGTAGCCCGCGGCGGACGCGAAGTACTGCGTGCCCTTGGTGACGTTGCCGTCCGCGTCGGTGGTGGCCGACTCGTAGTAGCCCGACGACTGCGCCCATCCGAGGAGGAGGTCGTCCGAGGTCATCGGCTTGCCGTCCGACCACTTGGCGTTCTTGTTCAGCGTGTACCGGACCTTCAGCGGGGAGCTGCTGATCTTCTTGTACGTGCCGAGGTCGGTGTTCGGCTCGACCTTGTAGTTCGTGCCGAGGGTCATGAACTGGGGCTGCGTGAGCTGCCAGATGAACCCGTTGGTGTCCAGGTTGCCCTGCGGGGTGTTGTAGTTGAACGAGGTCGCCTCGTTCACCTCAGCGACCGTCACGGTGCCGCCCGAGCTCGACGTCTCGCTGTCGCTCGACGTCGAGGTGGTGCAACCGGCAAGCACGACGGCAGCCGAGCCCGCGATCGCGACGGATCCGATGACCTGTCGCCACCGCCTCTTGGTGATGTTCACTCTGTGATCCTCCTGGATGGAATGTGATCGAACCGCTGGCGGCAGGGCGCACCGGCGCGTTCGCAAAGAACCATAGGTGGGCCTCGCGAGCACCTCAAAATCCAGCGGGAACTTGTTACACACCGGAAATGACGGCGCAGGATCCATGCACCGGCCGCCGTTTCGTTGCTTCTGGTTCACCGATTCGCAATGATTCTGCTTGCGCTCACGCGTCCGCGCGGCACGTCGCAGGACCGATCCGCACGAACCGCACCGCACGCCGTCCGTCTCCTGCCGTTCGGGAGGACCGGGGTACGCCCCCACTCCCCCTCCCGCCGACCGGTGATTAGCGTTGCACCATGCACCCCTCCGACATCGCCCACCTCGTCATGCCGTCCCGCGCCGCCGCCGTCGCCGACCCCCGCTCCGGGGCCCCGCTGCTCGTGGGCCTCACCCGTCCCGACCTCGACGCGGACGAGAACGTCGGCCACGTCGTGCGCCTCGCGGCCGCCGACGGGCGGTGGACCGCGACCGACTGGACCCACGGCCCGCACGACGGCGCCCCGTCCATCTCGCCCGACGGCCGGTGGGTCACGTTCCTCCGTCGCGTCGGCGGCACCGGCCCGGACGCCCACCCGCAACTCGTCGTGATGCCCACGGCCGGTGGGGAGGGCCGGGTGGTCACGGCCCTGCCGCTCGGCGCCGAGGCCCCGGCGTGGTCCCCCGACTCCACGCGGATCGCCACGACGGCCCGGATCCCCGAACCCGGCCGTTACGGCACCCCGACCGCGAACGGCACGGCCGCGGACGCCTCGGCCGAGCCCCCGCGGCACATCACCCGGCTCGACTACCGCCAGGACGGCGTCGGGTTCCTCCGCGACCGTCTGCGGCGTCTCGTGGTCGTCGACGTGGCCGCCGCCCTCACGGGAGACCCCGTCGACACCGCGATCACCGATGACACCACCGGGGTGAGTGACCCCACGTGGACGCCGGACGGCACCGCGCTCGTGGTGAGCGCCCCGCGTGACGCCGGCGCCGCCGAGACGACCGAGAGCGACCTCTACCGGGTCGACGCGGTCTCGGGCGCGATCACGCTGCTCGTCGAGTCCGACGGCACCGCGGCCGCACCGCAGTTCGGACCCGACGGCACCCTCTTCTTCCTCGGGACCGACCGGACGCAGGGGATCGTCGCGGTCCCGACCGGGCTGTACGCGGCGCGGACCACGGACGACGGCCCCGTCCGTGCCCGCCGCCTGACGGACCACCGCACCGTCGACCTCGAGGTGGGGCCGGGCCTCCTCGTCCCGCGCAGCGGTGACGTGCTCGTCGGGGTGCTGCACCGTGGGGCGGTCGAGCTCCGTGCCGTCCCGTGGACCACGGACGCCACCGCGAGCGCCGCGGACGACGACGCGAGCACCGGCGCGGAGCCGCTGCCCCTCGACGCCCTCCCCGTGCTGCACGGCGGCGAGGTCGTGGTGCGGGCGATCACCGCGATCGGCGAGGACGTCGTCATCGCCACGGTCGGCCTGCCGGACAGCGCCGGGGAGGTCGTGCTCATCGACACCGCGGCGGGCTCCGTCGAGACCCTGAGCGATCTCGGTGCCGGCCTCCGCGCTGTGGGACTGCGGCCCGTCGAGGAACTCGTCGGCACCGCTCCCGACGGACACGAGGTGCACGGCTGGCTCGTCCTGCCCGAGGGCGAGGGCCCCCACCCCGTGCTCCGCGTCGTGCACGGCGGCCCGTTCGCGCAGCAGGACCGGGCGGTGTTCGACGAGGCGCAGATCTACGCCGCAGCCGGGTACGCGGTCGTCCTCGGCAACCCACGCGGCTCGGCCGGGTACGGCTTCGACCACGGCCAGGCGATCATCGGACGCCTCGGCACCGTCGACGTCGACGACGTCCTGGCGCTGCTCGACGTGGCGCTCGAGCGGGACGACCTCGACGCCTCGCGGGTCGGGATCATGGGCGGCTCGTACGGCGGGTTCATGACGAGCTGGATCGCCGCCCGCGAGCCCGAGCGGTTCACGGCTGCCTGGAGCGAGCGGGCCGTCAACGCCTGGGACTCGTTCGCCGGCAGCTCGGACATCGGATGGTTCTTCGCCGAGGCGTACGTCGGCGCGGACCCGGAGGACCAGCGCCGCCAGAGCCCCCTGACCTACGCCGCGGACGTGACGATGCCGTTCATGGTCGCGCACTCCGAGCAGGACTGGCGGTGCCCGCTCGAGCAGGGGCAGCGCCAGTTCGTCGCCCTGCGCCGTGCAGGGGTGGAGGCCGAGTTCCTGCTGTTCCCGGGCGAGGGCCACGAGCTGTCCCGGTCCGGGCGCCCGAGCCACCGGGTGCAGCGGTTCGACCACGTCCTCCGCTGGTGGAACACGCACCTGCCGGTCGTCTGACGGCCGCCCCCGTCCGGCGAGAGTGCAGAACACGCCGCTCACCTCGCGAGGTGAGCGGCGTGTTCTGCACTCTCGGCGCCGAGCCGGGCCGGGCCGGGCCGGCCCGGCCGGGCTGATCAGGCCTGCGCGAACGCCTCGATCGGCGGGCAGGCGCACACGAGGTTGCGGTCCCCGTACGCCTGGTCGATCCGGCGCACGGGCGGCCAGTACTTGCGACCGGCGATGCCCGGCAGCGGGTAGACGGCCTGTTCACGCGTGTAGGCGTGCGCCCACTCCCCCGCGATGACGCTCGACGCGGTGTGCGGCGCCCCGACGAGCGGGTTGTCGTCGGCCGGCCAGGTGCCCGCGGCGACCTCGTCGGCCTCGGCACGGATCGCGAGCATGGCGTCGACGAACCGGTCGAGCTCCGCCAGGTCCTCGCTCTCGGTCGGCTCGACCATGAGCGTGCCCGCGACCGGGAACGACATCGTCGGCGCGTGGAACCCGTAGTCGATCAGGCGCTTCGCGACGTCGTCCACGGTGATGCCGGTCGCCTCACGCAACGGCCGGAGGTCGAGGATGCACTCGTGCGCCACGAGACCGTCGTCGCCCGTGTAGAGGACGGGGAACGCGTCGCGCAGCTTCGCCGCCAGGTAGTTCGCGCCGAGCACGGCCGACTCGGTGGCGCGCGTGAGCCCCTCGACGCCCATCATGCGGACGTAGGTCCACGTGATGGGCAGGATGCTCGGGCTGCCGTACGGCGCCGCCGAGACGGGTCCGCCACCGTGCGCGAGCCGGTCCGCGCCGTCCGGCGTGACCGAGCCGGGGCGACGGTCGGCGTCCTGCGCGAACGGGTGGCCGGGGAGGAACGGGGCCAGGTGTGCCCTGGCGGCCACCGGTCCGACACCGGGTCCGCCGCCGCCGTGCGGGATGCAGAACGTCTTGTGCAGGTTGAGGTGCGAGACGTCGCCGCCGAAGTCGCCGAAGCGCGCGTGCCCGAGCAGCGCGTTGAGGTTCGCGCCGTCGACGTAGACCTGCCCGCCGGCCTCGTGCACGGCGTCGCAGATCGCGCGGATCTCGTGCTCGTACACACCGTGCGTCGACGGGTAGGTGATCATCAGCGCGGCCAGGTCGTCCCGGTGCTGCTCGGTCTTGGCGCGGAGGTCGGCGAGGTCGACGTTGCCGTCCTCGTCGCACGCCACGACGACCACGCGCATGCCCGCGAGCACGGCGCTCGCGGCGTTCGTCCCGTGCGCGCTCTGCGGGATGAGGCAGACCGTGCGTGCGGTGTCCCCGTTGGCGCGGTGGTACCCGCGAATCGCCAGGAGTCCGGCGAGCTCACCCTGGCTCCCGGCGTTCGGCTGCACCGAGACGGTGTCGTACCCGGTGACCTCGGCGAGCCACGACTCGAGGTCGGCGATCATCGACAGGTACCCGGCGACGTCCTCACGCGGCGCGAACGGGTGGATCCCCGCGAACTCCGGGCAGGTGACGGCGGCCATCTCGGTCGCGGCGTTGAGCTTCATCGTGCAGCTGCCGAGCGGGATCATGCCGCGGTCGAGCGCGTAGTCCTTGTCGGCGAGGTGCTTGAGGTACCGCATCATCCGGGTCTCGCTGCGGTGTGCCTGGAACACGGGGTGCGTCAGGTACGCCGACTCGCGCCGCAGCGCGGCCGGGAGGCCCGGGGCGGCGTCACGCACCGCGGCCTCCGCCATCGGGACGGTCATGGTCGACGCGGCCGACTCGGAGGCCTCCGAGTCGGCTGCGGCGACGTCGCGGAACACGTCGGCGAGCGCTGCGACGTCCTCGGGCGTGGTCGTCTCGTCCGCCGAGAGCTGGAGGGTGTCCGCGTCGACGAGGTGCAGGAGGTACCCGCGGTCGCGCGCCGCGTCGACGATCGCGGCGGCCCGGCCGGGGGCGCGGAGCGTCAGTGTGTCGAACCAGGCGTCGACGGGCACGCCGATCTCGGCGGCGCGAGCCGCGTCGGCGATCGCGGCGGTCGTGCGGGCGACCCGGTCGGCGATGAACCGCAGGCCCTCGGGGCCGTGGTAGACGGCGTACATCGAGGCCATGACGGCGAGGAGCACCTGCGCGGTGCAGATGTTGCTCGTCGCCTTCTCGCGCCGGATGTGCTGCTCGCGGGTCTGCAGGCTGAGGCGGTAGGCCATGCCACCGTCCGCGTCGAAGGACACCCCGACGAGGCGACCGGGCAGCTGCCGCTCGAGGCCCGCGCGGACGGCGAGGTAGCCGGCGTGCGGTCCACCGAAGCCGAGCGGCACGCCGAAGCGCTGGGTCGTGCCGACGGCGACGTCCGCGCCGAGGTCACCGGGCGACGCGAGGAGCGTCATCGCGAGCAGGTCCGCCGCGACGACGGCGATGCCGCCCCCGTCGTGGATCCGCTCGATCACCGACGCGGGGTCGACGACCCGGCCGGACGCGCCCGGGTACTGCACGACGAGTCCGAAGGCGCCCTCGACGTCGACCTGGTCCGGTCCCCCGGCGACGTCGAACGTGCGCAGGGTGATGCCGACGGCCTCGGCCCGGTGCTCGAGCAGCGCCATGGTCTGCGGCAGGACGTCCCGGTCGACGAGGAACACGTCCCCGCGGACCTTCGAGGCCCGGCGGGCGAGCAGCATGCCCTCGACGACCGCGGTGCCCTCGTCGAGCATCGAGGCGCCCGCGGTGGCCATGCCGGTCAGGTCGGCGACCATCGTCTGGAAGTTGATGAGCGCCTCCAGCCGGCCCTGCGAGATCTCCGGCTGGTACGGCGTGTAGGCCGTGTACCAGCTCGGGTTCTCGAGCACGTTCCGCTGGATGACGGCGGGCGTGTGGGTGCCGTGGTAGCCGAGTCCGATCATCGGGCGGCGCACGGTGTTCCGTGCCGCCATCCGACGGAGCTCCGCGAGCGCCTCGGTCTCGCCGACGGCACCGGGGATCACCGAGTCGACGACGGGCTCGGCGTGGATCGCGGCGGGGACGGCCGCGCGGACGAGCGCGTCGAGGGAGTCGTACCCGACGGTCTCGAGCATGAGGCGCTGGTCGGCCGCGCCCGTGCCGATGTGGCGGTCGGCGAAGGTGGTCTGCAGGTTCTGGTCGGCCTGCGGGGTCCGGTCGTGCTGGGTCATGTCCTCGTCCATCCGATCAGCCCGCGAAGGCGGCGTACGCCTCGTGGTTCATGAGGTCCTCGGGGAAGCTGGTGCCGTCGACCTGGATCTTGACGAGCCAGGCTCCACCGAAGGGGTCCTGGTTGACGAGGTCCGGGGTGTCCACGACGGCGTCGTTGCGCTCGACGACGGTGCCCTCGATCGGCGAGAACAGCTCGCCGACGCTCTTCGTCGACTCGATCTCGCCGAGGGTCTGTCCGGCCGTCGCGGCGGTGCCGACCTCGGGGAGCTCGACGAACACGACGTCGCCGAGCTGGTCCGCGGCGAACTGGGTGATGCCGACGGTGACGACGTCACCCTCGACGAGGAGCCACTCGTGGTCCTTGGTGTAGCGGAGCGCGGTGATGTCGGTCATGGTCAGCCTTTCTGGCCTGGGGCGGCGCTGGCGGGGCGGCGGTAGAAGGGGAGTTCGGAGACGGTCGCCGGGACGGCGGTGCCGCGCACGTCGACGCGCAGGACGGTGCCCGGGGTGGCGACCGCAGGGTCGACGTACGCCATGGCGACGGGGTGCCCGAGCGTCGGTGACAGGGCGCCCGAGGTGACCGTGCCGACGGTCTGGCCGCCGTCGAGCACCGGGTAACCGGCACGGGCGGCACGGCGACCCTCCATGACGAGCCCGACGAGGACCGGGGCGTCGGTGGCGGGCGTGACCCCGGCCCTCCCGACGAATTCCGTGTCCATCGCGACGACGCGACCGAGTCCGGCCTGCGCGGGACGCACGGTGGCGTCGAGTTCGTGGCCGTACAGCGGCATCCCGGCCTCGAGCCGGAGCGTGTCGCGTGCGGCGAGCCCGGCGGGCACGACGCCGCGGTCGGCACCGGCGTCGAGCAGGGCGTCCCAGAGCACGGGCGCCAGGTCCGTGGGGCAGTAGATCTCGAAGCCGTCCTCGCCCGTGTAGCCGGTGCGGGCGATGAGGACGTCCTGCAGGTCGAACGAGGCGTGCAGGACGCGGTAGTAGCGGAGCTCATCGAGCGGCGTCTCGGGCTGCAGGCGATCGGCGACGACGAGCGCGTCGAGCGTGCCCGCGGCGGCCGGACCCTGGATCGCGACGAGGGCCGTGGTGTCGCTGTCGTCCGTGACCTCGACGTCGTGGCCCACCGCGCGGTCGCGCAGCGCGGCGACGGCGACGTCGCGGTTGGCGGCGTTCGCGACGACGAGGAACGCGTCGTCCTCGGTGCGGTACACGACGACGTCGTCGAGCACGCCGCCGTCGTCGGTCAGGAGCAGCGAGTACTTCGCCCGACCGACGGGCATCGTGGCGTGCTTGCCCGCGAGCGCGGCGTCGAGGTACGCGCCGGCACCGGGCCCCTGGACGCCGATCTCCGCCATGTGCGAGAGGTCGAACAGCCCCGCGGCGCTGCGCACGGCGTGGTGTTCGGCGAGGTCGGAGCTGTACCGGACGGGCATCTGCCAGCCCGCGAAGTCCGTGAACGTGGCGCCGGCGGCGGCATGGGCCTCGTGGAGTGGGGATCGGCGGTGCACCGATGGTCCGGCACTGCCCGACGGGGTCGGATCGGTCATGGGGTGGAGTTCTCCTGCGTCGACGCGTCCCGGCGGGGACGCCGGTCGGAACTCCCCCTCTGTCATGTGCCTGAGAGTTTCGCCGACCGGTCGGAGGCGGTCGGCTTTCACCGTGGGCGAGGGCACGCCGTGACGGCGCCCTGCTTTTCAGAGTGGCCTGACCCCTGCGGTCGTACGACCTGAGAGATTGACGGGGAGGTTGCTCCTTCGGTGTCCGGTCTCGCGGTCGCCGGCTCGGCGCGCTCGTGATCGGACTCTCCCGCAGGGTGTGGTCGGCCCGGTGTGCTGTTGTGGCCCCGATCGTACCAACGCCGTGTTACGGCCTCGTGACGAGGCCGGCCGGTCGTTCGACATCTCGTAGGATCACCGCGTGGCCGGACAGCGATCGCGCCCGCGTGGGCAGCTCGAGCAGGCGGTGCTCGACGTGCTCTGGTCCGCGGGCCCCGACGGCCTCACCGCGCGTGAGGTCCTCGACCGCTGCGACGAACCACGACCCGCGCTGACCACCGTGCTGACGGTGCTCGAGCGCCTCGGGCGGAAGGGCGGGGTGCTCCGCGACGAACAGGCCGACGCCCCCCTGCGGTTCCGCGCGAGCCGCTCCCGCGCCGATCACGCCGCGTCCCTCATGGAGTCCGCGCTCGCCGCGTCGAGCGACCGCGAGGCCGCGCTGCTCCGCTTCACCGGCTCCCTGGCGTCGGACGACCTCGAGGCCCTGCGTCGCGCGATCGACGCGCGCGCCCGGTCCTGACGGGAACGACCGTGATCGTCTGGGGCGTCGCCCTCGTCGTGACCGCGGTCGTCGTGGCCGCCGCCGCTCCCCGGCTGCTCACCCGGTGGGCGTGGACGATCGACCGCCCTCGGACCGCGCTCGTCAGCTGGTGCGCCGCGGTCCTGATCGGGGTCGGCGGCTCCGTGTCGGGCGTCACGCTCGTCGCGCTCGGGGGTCGACACGGCGAGGACCCGTTCCGGCTGGCGGCCTCGCCGACCCACGGCGCGCACCTCGTGGTGGCCGTCGCCGCGGTGCTCGCGTTCGTGGTCGCCGTCCGCGTCCCTCCCGGGCCGGAGCACGCGGCCGTCCGCGCGGCCCTGCGAACCGGGGCGGCGGAACGTCGTCGTGTCGCCGGGACCGAGATCGCGGTGGTCGCGGGCGAGCGCGCCCTGGCGTGCGCCGTGCCCGGACGCGACCGCACCGTGCTCGTCAGCACCGGACTGGCAGCGCGCCTCCGTCCCGACGAACTCGATGCCGTCGTCGCACACGAGGCGGCGCACCTGACGGGGCACCACGCGGCCGTGGTCGGCGTCGCGGAGTCGATCGAGCGGGCGGTGCCGTGGGTGCCCGGCGCGCGCGCCATGGCGAGTGCGACCCGGGTCCTGGTCGAGTTCGCCGCCGACGACACCGCCGCCAGACGCGTCGGTGCCGAGGTGGTGGCCCGAGCGATCGAGCGCAGTGACGTCGGTGGTGCGGCGCCCCTGACCGGCGTCCGGGTCGCTCGACTCCGAGACCGGCCACACCGGGTCAGCGCCGGTGGCGGGCAGCTCCGGTGACGTCGCGGAAGAAGTCGGCGTAGAGCACGGGCTCGAGGTCCCCGTCGACCGGGTACCCCCAACGGCGCTCGCGGCGCTGCTGTCGGAACGTCTTGATGCGAGCCGGGGGGACGCCCGGCTCGGACTCGTACAGACTCATCTGATCCCCTGGTGCCTGATCGCTTGGGTGTCGGTGGTCGGTCGTCGCCCGTCGAGGACGACGTCGGCGCTCGCTGCGCTCGGTGTGCACGCGGTGCGCTTCTGGTCCTTCGACAGTACGTGCAGCGTTCTCGGCGAGTCAGGGGTTGACCTGGCCCCCGGACAGGGGTAGTGCCAGGGCGCCGTGTCCGGCCCGCGCGGTAGGATCGGGTACCACCACCATGAGGGGGACCGTGAAGGCACTCACCGAGTCCGACATCCGATCGTCGTTCGTCAACGCGACCCCGGAGGAGCTCGACCACCTGCCGATCCCGGGTCTGCACGAGATGCTCTGGGACGAGCGCGAGTACCTGGGTTGGCGCGACCCGCAGGCCGCCCGCCGCGGCTACATGGTCCACTGGATGGACGGCCGCCCCACCGGGATCGTCGTCCGCGCGGCCGGCGGTTCGCTCCGGCCGGGCATCGCGGCGATGTGCTCCTTCTGCCACTCACCCCAGCCGGCCACGCAGGTCCGGTTGTTCTCGGCTGCGCGTGCCGGCGAGTCCGGCCGGAACGGCAACACCATCGGGTCCTACATCTGCGAGGACCTGGCGTGCTCGCTCCTCATCCGCGTGGCGCCTCCGCACCTCAACCCGCCCGAGACGATCGCAGCCCGGTCCGCGGCCCTGCTCCAGCGCGTGCAGAACTTCACCGCGGACGTCATGAAGACCGCGTGACCACGGGTGCTCCCGACCGGTTCGCCGCGGCGCGCTGGGTCACCGTCGAACGCCACGACGCCGGGCGGTGGTCCGTCACGGTCCTCGATGAGGCCGACGACGAGATCGCCTCGTTCGGCATGGGGGTCGAGGGCGAGTGGGAACCCGACGTCGTGGACCACGTGGCGTTCGCGCTGACCCGGCTCGGATTGCGGACCGTCGGCGCCCGCCCCTGGCGTGAGGACGAGCTGGGCCTGGCCCGCGCAGCCGTCCTGCCCGCCTGACACCGCGCCCCGGTCGCGTTCAGCGCGCCCCGTTACGGTTCGGGAGGCACGGGTGCGGCCCGCACCGCGCCTCCAGACCGGAAGGACCACCGCAGCATGTCCGTCGTCAAGATCAACGCCATCCACGTCCCCGCCGGTGCCGGCGCCGAGCTCGAGCAGCGGTTCGCTGCCCGCAGACACGCGGTCGACGGGGCTCCCGGCTTCGAGGGCTTCCAGCTCCTCCGCCCGGTGAAGGGCGACGACCGGTACTTCGTCGTCACGACGTGGGCGGACGAGGCGTCGTTCCAGGCGTGGGCTGCCGACGGCGCGAAGGCGGCGCACGGCGGTGGGTCCGAGGGTGCGCACGGTCGGCATGCGGCGGCGGCCGGCGAGCACGGCGCTCCTGCCGGACACGGCGCTCCTGCCGGGCACGGGGCCGCCGCCGGACACGGCGACGCGCAAGACGGCGCCCGACGCCCCGTCGCGACCGGCGCGGATCTGCTCGAGTTCGAGGTCGTCGAGCTCTGAGACCCGCTACGCCGTGACGGACCGCACGCGGTCGAGCACCACCTCGGCCACGAGCGCGGCCGCGTTCTCGGGCAGCCAGTGGTCCTCGTCGACGGCCACGAACCGGTAGGGCGCCGCGACGTACCGCTCGGTCGCCTCGGCCGCGACCCGACCGAGTGCCGCGTCCCGGGAGCCCCACAGGTACGACGTCGGGACACGGACCAGCGGGTCGACGCGCGGCGTGCCGGCCGGAGTGGGCAGCGCCAGTGCCCGGTACCAGTCGATCGCCGCGCGCAGTGCTCCTGGCTCGCGCATCCGACGGTCGTACCGCTCGGCGGTGGCGCGTGCGAGGCCCATGCCCTCGAGCACCGGGACGAGACGCCCCCGGAGCAGCCGTTCGGGGAGCCAGGGCACCTGGAACGCCGCGATGTACCACGACCGCAGGGCCTGGTCGGAGCGGACCGCCGCGAGCGCCATCGCCCGCGGGTGCGGGGTCGCCAGGACCGTGAGCGACGCGAGTCGGTCGGGAGCCCGCTGCGCGAGCCGCCAGGCGACCAGCCCGCCCCAGTCGTGGCCGACGAGGTGGACCCGCTCTGCGCCGAGTCGGTCGGCGAGCGCCAGGACGTCGTCGACGAGCCAGTCGCGCCGGTACGCGCGGCGTCCCTCCGGTCGCGCCCCGAGCGCGTACCCGCGTTGGTCCGGCGCGACGACGCGGAGGCCCTCGGCCGTCAGGAGCGGCGTGACCGCCCGCCAGGTGCTCCGGTCGGCGGGGAACCCGTGGAGGAGGACCGCGACCGGACCGTCTTCTGGGCCGCTGTCGTCGACGTCGAGGACGAGGCCGCCGCGGCGGAGCTGGTCGATGCGGGTCATGCCGCCACGGTAGGCCGCCCACGAGTGGCGGTCCGGCCCAACGGGGTACGTGCGAACTGGGAGCGACGGCGCAGCGGCCCATCGGGCGGCCTGCTGTGGGAGCGGGAGGAAGATCCGACGCCCTCGACCTGCCGGGAGGACCGGATCGGGAGGGGTGGGGGCTCGACACCCGAAGCCGAGCCCACCACCGGCGGCACCCGAATCGCCGCTCGTAACCACGGGCCCCGAAGCCCGGATTGGTTGCGAGCATATTGGGACGGCCGTGTCCGCCGCAGCTCCCGCACGTCCCCAGACCAGAGGTAGAACGAGTGTTCTGTACCCCGCCGGAGGGTGCCGATGGTCGGAACACGCGCCGTTCATCCGCCGAGCGGCGGCGGATGCGTCCCCCAGCCGCACGGTACGGATTCTGGACCGACACAGGTCGCACACGTCACCCCGGCACGCACGACCACGGCAACGACAGCGGCGGTCGCCCGGTCTCCTGACCGAGGCGGCCCTCGCTGGCGGGCCGTGCGCGCACTCGTCGCCGTCTTCGCTGACGAACCCGCCACCGGCGCGGCCCCCTTCCAGTCCTGCCCTGATGGTGCTAGAGTTCGGAGCTGGCGTTCTGCCGCGGACCCATCTCATCCGCCCCGCCGCCTGCTCCGTACCGGCTCCATCGAGTCGCATTCCACCGGGGCCCCGTCCCGCCGATCATGGCCGGACAACCCACGCCGACCTCCGGCGTGTGCGATCCGAGTGCCCGCCCGGCCAGCGCCCTGTAGAAGGGATCGAGGCCAGCGCACCGCGCTCGTCGCCAACGAACCATCGGAAAAGACAGCACCATGACCAGCACCATCGACTTCATCCAGATCAGCGGGACCGTGCTCGACGCGCCCGTCCTGACCACCGACGACCTCGTCGAGTTCGTCGTCGCCGACGACGTCTCCCGTCGCGAGTTCCTCGTCCGCCTCCCCCGCACCGAGCTCGGCGCGCACGTCGTCGCCGGCGCCCACGTGCAGGCCGCCGGCGCCGCCGGCTGGGTCGTCCCGGGCCGTCCCTGGCGGCACGAGCCGAGCCGCACGATCCTGCAGGCGCACGACGTGCAGCTCGCGGCGCTCGCCTTCGCAGCCTGACGGCACCGTGGGGCCCGACGGCACCGTTCCGCCCAGCGGCGCGGTGCCGACGGCACCGTTCCGCCCGACGCCACGGTACCGCCCACGGCACCGTGACACGCGCCCGGCCCTGAGCGGGTTCAGTCGGCGCGGAGCACGCGCGCAGCGACCTCGGGTGGGCACCGATCCTCGACGCGGTACATCCCCCGGGCGTGCGCGACCGGCACCCACGGCAACCACCGACGGTTGAGGCCGAACCCCCGACGTGGGGCGAACGACCAGTGCTCCTGCTGCCACCCGACCCCGCGGAGGTCGAACGGGTGCTCGACCGTCGCGAACATCGAGGTCGTGCCGTGTGTGACCACGCGAGCGACGTCGAGCCAGTGGTCGTCGTGCGTCAGCGCGAACAGCCGGGCGAACACCGAGGCGTTCACGGCGAGGAACCCGTCCGTCATCGACACCCCGGACGCGATGAGCTGGTGTCCGATGGTCGAGACCCCGTGCTTCCAGTGGAGCAGCGCTGGATCGGCGTCCTCCGGCATGGGCACGTCCCAGACGTAGATCCACGTCTCGGCGACCGAGGCCGCGGAGGCGGCCCGGTCCAGCCATTCGGCCCCGCGGGTCGCGTCGTACAGGTCGAGGAACCCCTCGGCGGCCAGGACCGCGGCTTCCTTGTCCACCACGTCGGGATTGTCGAGGGTGCCACCGGCGTACCACCCGCGGCGTCCGTACTCCCGCCAGACGAACTCGGCGGCACGCACGGCACCGGCGAGCGCCTCCTCCGACCCCACGGCGACGAGGAACGGCACGACGGTGGCGGTCCCGGACGGCGAGTCGTCGAGCACCTCGCCGGTGCCGGCCACCCAGGCGCGCGGCAGGGAACCGTCGAGGGCCTGGTTCCGGAGCAACCAGCTCGCTGCCGTCGTGACCCAGGCGGCCCAGGGCGGGTGTTCCTCGCCGTGACGGCGTTCGAGCGCCAGGGCGTCGAGCACCGCGAGCGCTCCCTCGGCCACGGCGCGGGCGTACACCGCCAGCTGGTCCCGGAACGTGCGGTACGTGGTCGTCGCACCCGTCACGGTGTCGAACCCCTCGCCAGCGGGCGGGTCCAGGGCGAGCGTGACGAACGAGTCGACGATCGCCAGACCGCTCGCCCGGTACCGCTCGGCCACGGCTCCGTCATCGGTGCTGTCCGCCTCGCGGAGCAGGACGACGGCTGCGTCCGTGTTCGCCCCGACGAACCCCATCACCGCGGCGGTCGCCTCGTCCGTCCGCTGCGGAACGACCGCGTCCGCCTCGAGCGGGACCCCGGTCCGGCCGCCGACCGCCACGACCTGATCGGCCAGGACGGCCGCCGCGCTGCGCACGACGTCCGCGATGTCCGCGCTGCGCACGGCCGGGGCGAAGCGGTCCCAGACCCAGCGCCAGGTCTGCCGGACGACGTCGGGGAAGTCGGTCGAGCCTCCCGTCCGCACCGCGACGGCGTACTCCTGGGTCGCGCCGTCGTCCAGGGGGTGGAAGCGGCGCCGCCACGCGTCGAGCTGGAGGAGCGGAAGACCGCCGCTGCTGTAGGTGACGGGTCCTTCGGTGCCGGGGAACCACACGCCGAGCTCCACGCGGTCGCCGGTGCTCCGCGCGCCGATGGACGCGAACGCGAGCCGCGGGTCGACGATCGTCTCGCCACCGTCCTCGACCATCCCGTCGGCGGCGATGGTGTCACCGCGCGGGTCGCGGTGGGCGATGGCCGCCCAGCCTCCGTCCTCGAGTCGGATGCCGAACAGCGGTGCCGCGGCACGGTCCTCCCGGACGATCGCGGTGGTGACCCCGGCCCGCCGTGCGTGCACGCCGGCGATGGCGAGCGGCGCGACCTGTGGCGCGTTGCCGTAGGCGACGCCGGGGCAGAACGGCTCGACGCGCTCCCACGGCGCGGCCGCGTCGACCTCGACGACGACCGCCGTGCCGTAGCCGCGGGCGGGCCCCTGGCCGCCGCGGACGGTGACCCGGCGGGCCATGCGGACGTCGTCGCCGTCGGTGTCCCACCGGTCCTCGACCTGGAGGACCGTCCCGCCCCCGACGTCGATGCGTGCGGTGCCGACGAGGCCGTCCGCCGTGACCGTCAGCGACTCGTAGGGCGCGCGGTGCTCGGTCTCGACGCCGGTGTCCGCGTCCGCGTCCGTGGCCGCGTCCGTGGCCGTTCCGGGCTTCCACGTGAGCACCACGACGGGCGCCGCCGCCACGAGCGCCGGACCGCCCCCACCGGGGGTCGTGATGCGGACGCCGAGCCCGCCCGGGACGTCGGTGGCCTCGACGCGCGCGGTCATCCCTTGATGCCGCTCGACGCGATGCTCGGCACGATGAACCGCTGGAACACGAGGAACATCGCCACGACGGGCAGGGTGAGCAGCACCACGCCCGCCATCTGCACCGTCGGCAGCGTGTAGTTCTGCGACTGCAGGCTGTTGAGGCCGAGCGTCAGGACGTACATGTCCTTGTCGCTCGTCATCGTCACCGGGATGAGGAAGCTGTTCCACGTCCACGTGCCGGCGAGGATCGCCTGCGTGGCGATCGCCGTGACCGACAGTGGCAGCCCGATCCGCAGGAAGATCCGGAAGCGGTTCGCGCCGTCGAGCGCCGCGGCCTCCTCGAGGTCCTTCGGGATCGTGCCGAACGACTGCCGCATGAGGAAGATGAGGAGCGGGTTGACGATGAACGGGATGATGAGCGCCGCGTAGGTGTTCAACCAGCCGAGCTTGACGATCTGCAGGTAGAGCGGGATGAGGTACGCCTGCAGCGGCACGAGCAGGATCACGATGATGCCCGTGAACACGACGCGCTTGCCGCGGAACTGCAGACGGGCCAGCGCCCAACCCGCCAGGGTGTTCACGATGACGGCGCCGGCGACGACGCAGCCCGTGACGATCGCGGTGTTCGCGTACCAGCGTCCGATCGGGGCGTGCGTGAACACGTACGTGTAGTTCGACAGGGTCAGGTGCGACGGCGGGACGATCGAGAAGAAGTCCGCTGGCGACAGGAACGAGCAGTACAGCACGAACAGCAGCGGGGCGACCATGATCAGTCCGAACACGATGAGGAACGTGTACCGGGCGGACCGGGCGACCGTCTGCTGGGTGCGGTGCGAGCGCATCGGGCGACCGGTGCCGCTGGTCGGTGTGCTCGGGCGGGTGACCGCGGTCCGCTGCGTCGAGGTGGCGCTCATGCGTCCTGCTCCTTCGGGCCGAGGAGCCGGCTGACGACGCCGGCGAGGATCACGATGGCGAGCAGGATCACGGTCGCCGCCGAGGCGTACCCGATGTTGCTCAAGCGGAACGCCTGCTGGTAGATGAAGATCACGATCGTCGAGGTCGCACCGGCCGGGCTCCCGAGCACGGTGCCGCCGGAGATGACGTACGCCTGGTCGAAGACCTGGATCGCCTGGATGATCCCGGTCAGCACCACGAACGCGGTGAACGGACGCACGCCCGGCAGCGTCACGCTGAGGAACTGACGGAAGGCGCCCGCACCGTCCATCTCGGCGGCCTCGTACAGGTCCGCCGGGATCGTCTCCATGCCCCCGACGAAGATCACGATGTACAGCCCGACGAACATGTACACGTACACGATCACGAGGAACCACAGCGCCAGGCCGGGGCTCGCGTACCAGGTCGCGTTCGGCAGGCCGAACAGCGACAGTGCGGTGGACGCGATGCCGCCCTTGACGAACAGCTGCATGAAGATCGTCGTGATCGCGACGGTCGATGTCATGTAGGGCACGAAGTACGCGGTGCGGAGTGCGCCCTTGCCGACGGTGGCACCGCGCAGGACGGCGGCGACGACGATCGCCAGGACCGTCTGGGCCGGGACGACGCCCGCCACGAAGGTCGCCGTGATCCCGAGGGAGCGGCCGAACGCCGGGTCGGCGAACAGCTGCCCGAAGTTCTGCAGCCCGACGAAGCTGCGCTGGTCGAAGTCGAACTTGCCGACCTGCTGCACACTGAGCACGACGGACTGCGCGATCGGGTAGGCGAACCACCACAGCAGCAGGACCACCGCGGGGGCGAGCATGAGCCACGCAGCCGGGTTGTCGGTCCGGAGCCAGGCGCGGCGGCGCGACGACGTGGGCCGTCGCGCCGCCCTGATGGAGCTCTTGATGGCACTCACGCCGCTCGGCTACTTCCCGTACTTCTGCTGGAGCTGGTGCAGCAGGGCCGTGGAGCTCGTCGCCTTCTTCGCGACGAGCTGCTGGAACCCGTTGACCAGGTCGTTGCCGAACTCGGTCGACTTGGTCGGGTAGTCGAGCGACTCGCCCTTCGCCAGCACCGAGTTCGTGAACGCCGCGTACTGCGGGGTGTCCTGGCGGTACTGGCTGATGTACTTGGTGGCGGCCGGGACGTACCCGAGCTTGGTCGTGATGATCGCCTTCTGCGAGTACGAGTCGGTCATCGCGGCGATGACGGCCATGTCGACCGCCTTGTCCTTCGACTTCTGGGCGATGCTGAAGCCACCGCCGTAGGTCGCCACCGTCGACGAGGACGCCGTCTTCCCGGGGAGCGTCGTCAGCGTGTACTTCGTCGACGGGTCACTCGTCTGCATGAAGCCGATGTACCAGGGGCCGGCGTCGGACATGGCGGCGTTCCCCTTGCCGAAGGCCTCGCCGTCCCAGGTCGCCCCGAGCTGCTCGGCGCTCTCGGCGTCGCCGTTCTTGAACATGGTCAACAGTTGGTCGAGCGCCTGCACGTTCTGCTTCGAGTCGATCGTCGTGCCGCCGTGGTAGCCGCCACCGTTCGCGATCATGTACTGCGTCAGGTGGAACAGGTTCTCGAGCAGCACCACGCCGGGCTTGCCCGTCTTCGCCTTGACCTGCGCCGCGGCCGTCGCGATCTCGGCGAGGGTCTTCGGGGTCGAGGTGACGCCCGCCTCCGCGAGCACGTCCTGGTTGTAGGCGTAGCCCGAGTTCTGCAGGTACGACGGCACCGCGTAGAGCTTGCCGCCGATCTTCCAGCCGTTCACGAGCGCCTTCGGGAATGCGCTGAGCTGGACATCGGTCTTCCCGATCACGTCGTCCATCGACGCGATCGCCCCCTCGGTCGCGTACTCGGCGACCGGTGCCGAGTTGTCCCAGAGGGTGATGTCCGGGGCCGTGCCCGCGGCGAACTGCGTCGGCAGCTGGTTCAGCTGGTCGTCGTAGGTCGGGTAGACGTGCGTCTTGATCGTGACGCCGGGCAGTTCCTTCTCGGCGTGCTTGATGATGTCCGACATGTAGGTGTCGACGACGCCGCCGCCGGAGTACCCGACGGTGACGGTGCCCTTGAGGGACGAGCTCGAGCCGGAGCCCGAGCTGCCCGAGCTGCTGCAGCCGGTGAGCACGAGCGCCGCGGCGATGCCGAGCGCTCCCACTCCGGTGACGGTTCGCGTTCGCTTGATCATGATGGGCCTCCTTGCCCTGGCGTGATGACGGGTGGTGCTGCTGGTTCGGGTTCGGGTCAGGCCTGCGCGGTGGCGGCGTCCGCCAGCGGGAGCCAGACGCGCATGGTCGACGGACCACGCTCGGCCCACTGGTGGTACGGGCGGAGCCGGACGGTTCCGGGGCGCTGGGCATCGTGCGCGGGCGAGGCGGCGTACGGCCAGTCCCGCTCGGGCGCGTCGACGGCGACCGCGTCGAGCGCCGCGTCGGTGGCGCCGTCCGCGGTCGGCTCGGCCCCCGGGAGGACCTGGATCGCGTCGACGCGATCGGCGTCCTGGTCGATCGACTCGGCGCAGAGCACGAGCGGCCCGCGCTCCACCGCGACCGTCCCGCGGAGCGCGTCGATCCGTTCGTCCGGGGCCACGAGCCGCGGCTGCGTCGGGAGGTCGAGGGTGACGACGTCGCCGGCACGCCAGGCGCGACGGATCGCGACGGACCCGCCGTCGACCGTCTCGGCTCCGTCGCCGGCGTCGACGGTGGCGCTGCCAGCGGCCCAGCCCGGCACGCGGAGGGTCAGGGTCCACGGCTCGGGCGCGTCCTCGGCGACGACGACCCGCACGCGGCCGTCGAGCGGGTAGTCCGTGGCGACCTCGAGGCGGACCGTGCGGCCGTCGGGCAGCGTCGTGTCGATCCGGCCCTCCGCGTACTGGTGCAGTTGCAGGCCGTCGTCGTCCACCGTCGCCACGTACGCGGTGAGGCTGGCGAGGGTGCGCGCGACGTTCGTCGGGCAGCACGACACCGCGAACCACGGCGCACGCTGGCTCGACGCGGCGCGCTCGCTCGGCTCGTCGACCGCGGCCGGGGTGCCGGGCACGTTCCGCTGCAGCGGGTTCACGTAGAAGAACGCGGTGCCCTGCTCGTCCGGGCTCGTCGCGATGACGTTGTACAGCGTCCGCTCGATGAGGTCGGCGTACCGCTCCTCACCGTCGGCGAGCAGGAGCCGCCAGCTGAACATGATCGACCCGACACCGGCGCAGGTCTCGGAGTAGGCCCGATCGGAGGGCAGTTCGAAGTCGTCGCCGAAGGACTCGCCCTCGTGCCGCGACCCCATGCCACCGGTCAGGTACGTGCGGTGCGCGACCGTGTTGTGCCACTGCGTCCGGAGCGCGTCCGACAGCTCGGCGTCGCCCCGGTCCACGGCGAGGTCGACCGCGCCGGCCGCCAGGTAGAGCGCGCGGACCGCGTGGCCACGGAGCACGTCTGCGTCGCGCACGTGCAGGTCGTCGAGGAAGTACGACGCGGGCACGTCGGGATCGTGCAGCGTGCCGTTCCCGCGGCGCTCGATGAACAGCGCCGCCTGCGTCCGGTACCGCTCGTCACCGGTCACGCGGGCGAGCTCCACGAGCGCGACCTCGATCTCCGGGTGGCCGCACACGCGCTGGTCGCCGTCCGCGCCGAAGACGTCACACACGTGGTCGGCCACGCGGATCGCCGCCTCGACGAACGCGTCGCGGCCGGCGGTGCGGGCGCGCGCCACAGCGGCCTGGATCATGTGCCCGGCGCAGTAGAGCTCGTGGCCCCACTCGAGGTCGGACCAGCGCGGCTGCTGCCCCGGGCCTCCGAAGCGCGTGTTGAGGTAGCCGTCCTCCTGCTGGGCTGCGACGACACGGGCCGACAGGTCCTGGAACGTCTGCTCCACCCAGGCATCACCCGAGCGTCCGGACTCCCACGCGAGCGCCTCGAGGAGCTTGTAGATCTCCGAGTCGGCGAACTCCCGGCCTGCGGACGAAGCCTCTCGCCCCTCCGCGGCGCGGTCGAAGTTGCCGACCCAGCCGAGTCGCTCCATCCACTCGAGGCAGTGGCGGAGCGTGGCGCGGGCGTTCGTCGCCTGGCGGTCACCCCAGAAGCCGCCCGTGATCGTGACGTCGGTCATGGAGACGGGGCGGAGGCGGCCCGTCGTCGGCGCGACCACGAGGCCGCGCTGGGAAGTGGGGGTGGTGCTGATGTCGGTCATTCGTGCGTCCTTGCTGCAAATCTCCGGAAAGCTTTACGAACCGTAACTGCCGGGTCTCGATTGCGTCAAGCGGAAAGCTGCCGGTACTGTTTGCGGCAGCGGGTTGCCGGTACTGTTCACGGCAGCGGGGTCGACGCCTGGAGCGGTCGGACAAGAGGGGGCTGCGTGAAGGAACGGCAGAAGGCGGCCACGCTCACGGATGTCGCACGAGCCGCAGGGGTCTCGATCGCCACCGCCTCGCGTGCGCTGAACGGGCGGGGCGAGGTCCGCTCCGAGACCCGCGACCGCGTGTTCGCCGTCGCCGAGCGCCTGTCGTTCCGGCCGAACGTGCTCGCGCAGAACCTGCTCGCAGGGCGCACCGGCACCGTCGGCCTCATCACGTCCGACCTCGAGGGCCGCTTCTCGCTCCCGATCATGATGGGCGCCGAGGACGCGTTCGGCGCCGGTGCCACCCAGATCTTCCTGTGCGACGCCCGTGGCGACACGATCCGTGAACAGCACCACGTCCAGGCGCTGCTGTCGCGCCGGGTCGACGGCCTCATCGTCGTCGGGTCGAGCACCAACCCACGTGCGTCGCTCGGCGACGACCTGCCGGTCCCCGTCGTCTACGCGTACGCACCGTCCGAGGACCCCGCGGCGCTCTCCGTCGTCAGCGACAACGTGCAGGGTGGCCGGGTCGGCATGCAGCACCTCATCGACGCCGGACGACGGCGCATCGCGCACATCACCGGCGAGATCGAGTACCACGCCGCCCGCGACCGCGCGCGCGGTGCCCTCGATGCGCTCGACGACGCGGGCCTCGAACTCGCGGGCGGACGCGTCCTGCACGGCACCTGGAACGAGGCCTGGGGTCGCGGTGCCGCCCGCATGCTCCTCGAGTCCACGCCCGACGTCGACGCGGTCTTCTGCGGCAGCGATCAGATCGCGCGCGGCGTCGTCGACGTGCTCCACGAGCTCGGGCGCGACGTCCCCACCGAGGTCGCCGTGCTCGGCTTCGACAACTGGGGCGTCGTCACGCAGAGCTCACGCCCGGAGCTGAGCAGCGTCGACATGCAGCTCCAGGAACTCGGCCGCATCGCCGCGAACCGGCTGTTCGCCGCGATCGACGGCCAGGACGACGGCGGGCGTACCGAGGTGCCGTGCCGGCTCGTCGTGCGGGGGTCGACGGCGCCGATCGACTGAGCGGAGCGCGGAGCGCGGAGCGCGGAGCGCCGACATGCGCATGCGGACGACAAGTGCGCTTGCGCCCGCATGTGCACTTGTCGTCCGCATGCGCAGCTGCGCCGATCGGCCGTGATCATGGGTACGTCAGTACTCGCCCTTGATCACGAAGAACGAGCCGCGGATCTCGCCCGCGAGCTTCGACCGCTGCCGGGCGAACTTGAACTTCGACGCGAGCTCATCGGGGACGTCCATGCCCTGCGAGAGCTTGAAGCCGACCGCCCGCTTGCCGCCGTCCTCGATGCCGTACATGACGTTGACCGCGAGACCCGACTCGTAGAACACGTACGTCATCCGGAGGCCGTCGACCACGAAGTCGGTGGCCTCGAGCGGGCGGGACGCGATCACGATGTCGCGCTCCTCAGCGAGGATCCGCGTCACCCGGTCGACCGCGTCGGGGGCCTCGTCTGCCGGGGAGGTGACGAACTCGTGGTCGTACTTGTTCTTGTAGTACCGGGCCTCGTTCGCGCGGAGGCCGGCGAGCGCGTCGGCCACGGGCGAGGACTCGAGACCGGCCGTGCTGACGTCCACGAAGTCGACGACGTTCGACATGCGTTCCTCCTCGTTCGGGTGGGTGGGCACCACGGTAGTGCTGATCCACCAGCGTCGGGGATCATCCACAGACGCAGTAGGGCTCTCCGCGACCGACACTCCATGGACGTCCGGGCGTGGGCGGTGATCGAGCACCGCATCCCCGCGGTGATCATCGCGCTCGTGGACTGAGCGGCACCGCGGCGCCCACCCGGATGGTCTCAGCCCCGCTCGCTCCACAGCAGCCAGACCCGGGCCGCGAGCGCGCGGTAGCGGAGGGCCGGACCGGCCGTCGAGGCATCGAACCAGGCGACGAACTCCTCGTGGATGATCCGCTGGACGTCGTCCACCGACGTCGCGTCCGGCAGGCGCAGCGCGATCGTCTCCGCTTCGGGCCGGTACTCGTCGGTGTTCGTCTCGAACGCGATGCCGACCGGATCCGCCGAGAACAGGATCGACTCGAGCTCGGGCACGAACGCCGCCGGGTCCGGAGTGGGCTGGGGGTGCGACGACCGGGAGGCCCGGAACAGTCCGGCGAGCCCGGACCGCGGGCGCCGTGCGGCTTCCGGCCCGGCTCCTGGCACAGTGGCGGTCGTCGCCTCACGTTCGGGGTCACCCGCCACGGTGTCGGGCGCGAGCGGGTCGCTCGTGCCCGCGATCCGCAGAGCATCGTCCCGCAGCGCAAGCTCGGCGACGAGCAGCAGGTGTACGTAGTACACCCGGGCAGCCTCGGGGAACGCGATGAGCGATGCCGACAGTCCGTCAGCGCACTGCCGGAGCCCGCGGGCGGCCTCCGGCGCGAGGACAACCCCAGCGGACACTTCGGTCGCCCAGCCGAAAATATCCGAGTCGACCATGACGGCGTCCACGAGACCGTACTGTTCGCCGCGTTCCACCGCGTCGGGGAACGGCGCTGCTCGGTGCGCGGCGAGTGCGACATCCAGGTCAGTGCTCATCCGGAGGAGCCGAGTGCGGCGAGCACACCACGCCACGCCTCACCGTGCGCTTCGCCGTCGGGCCCGAGTCGCGGGTCACGACTCGTTGTTGCAGCGGAACTCCACCACGTCGCCGTCCTGCATCACGTAGTCCTTGCCCTCGATGCGGGCGACCCCGCGGGACCGTGCCTGTGGATGACGCCCGCAGCCTGCGGCGCCTTCCAGCCCTTGCCGATCGTCCACGCGCGGGACTCCTTGGGACCGGCGGTCAGGAACGTCTGTAGCCCGAGGGTGTCGAACCCGATACGGGCGAGCTGGTCGAGCCCGAAAGGCTGGCCTGGTCGACACGAGGCGTCGACCAGGCCAGAGCGGTTCTCCCCTCGGTTCGGCGCCCGAAGAGCGCGTCACGCACCCCGTGTCATCGGGGAGCGTCTCAGGCAGTCGCGGCCGCGCGCGATCCCTGCACGCGCTCGGCGAACGCGTCGATGCGGGCGATGTCATCAGGCGTGAGGACGACGTCCGCCGCGGCCACGTTCTCCGCGACCCGGTTCGCATTGCGCGACCCCGGGATCGGGACGAGGTCGTCGCGCTTCGCGAGGATCCACGCGAGTGACAGCTGCGAGAGCGAGATGCCCTTGTCGTCCGCGATTGCCGACAGCCCCTGGGCGACGGCGACGTTCGCGTCGAAGTGCTCCGGTGCCCACCAGTCGAGCATGTGCCGGATGTCGTCAGACGGGTAGTCGGAGCGAGGGCGGACGGCTGCACTCAGGAAGCCGCGCGCCAGCGGCGAGTACGCGACCACACCGATGCCGAGCTCATCGACGACGGGGAAGAGCTCCTCGGACTCTCGGGCGAACACGGAGTACTCGGTCTGGAACGCCGAGATCGGGTGGACGGCGTTCGCCCGGCGGAGCTGCTCGGCATCGGTGTTCGACAGCCCGAGGTAGCGGACCTTCCCAGCCTGGACGAACTCCTGCATCACGCCGACGACGTCCTCCACGGGCACCGCGGGGTCATGGACGTGCTGGTACAGGAGGTCGATCGAGTCGGTGCCGAGGTTCCGGAGGCTCGCCTCGACCACCTCGCGGATGTGCTCCGGGCGCGAGTCCGGCGTGTAGGCACCACGGGCGAAGCCGAACTTCGTCGCGATGGTGACCTCGTCGCGGATCGGAGCGAGGGCGGTTCCGAGCAGACGTTCGCCGACGCCCCACCCGTACAACTCTGCGGTGTCGAAGTGCGTGACCCCGAGTTCATGCGCGTGCCGGATGGCGGCGGTCGATTCGGTGTCGTCGCTCGGGCCGTAGGCGAACGCCGTGCCCATCGCGCCGTAACCGACAGCACTGACGACCAGACCTTGGTCGCCGAGGATGCGCTGCTGCATGTTGGTTCCTTCCGTGTGGAGAGCAAGTTGTGTCAGTGTACGCCTTTCGTGTCAGACCCTGACACTCTGGGCCCACAGTGTCAGCGGCAGTAGGATGACGCCGTGAGCGAGACGACGAGCCGGACCGGGTTGCGGGACATCACCCGCGACGCCGTGCGTTCTCGGATCGCCGCGGTGGCCGTCGCTCGGTTCGACGCGGAGGGGTTCGACAGCGTGACCGTCGAGCAGATCGCGGCCGAGGTCGGCATCTCCGCCCGGAGCTTCCACCGCTACTTCCCCGCGAAGGAGGACGCGGTGATCGGCGATCCGGCTCGCCACCGAGACGACCTCGCCGACGCGCTCCGCGCCCGACCAGCTGGCGAACCTGTTTGGGATGCGCTCCGCGAAGCGTTCGTCGTGATGCTCGAACGCGGCGGCGCGGACTCCGACGCCGGCCGTCAATCGGTCCGCGTGATGCTGCGCACGCCGTCGCTCCGTGCCCGCAACCTCGAGAAGCACCTGTCCTGGGCCGAGGTACTCGTGCCGCTCACAGCTGAACGCATCGCCCGCGACGACGCTGACCTCCGCGCCCGGACGCTCGTGCACGCCGCGCTCAGCTGCTTCGACGTGGCGATCAGCATCTGGGCCGTGGAGGACACCCCCGGAGTCCTCCCCGTCGATCTGCTTCGCCGGACCTTCGACACGCTCGACGCCAGCTCCTGACGCCGCTCACGGATCTGTGCTCATCCGATCCGCTGGGTCGACGTCGAAGCGTCCCGGTCCGTGATCGGACGAGCCAGCTGATCGCCGCGGCGCGCAGGCTACAGCCACGTCGGGCCGAACGCCGACGACCGCACACGGTCGGCGTCAGCAGGGCTCTGCGCCAGGTCTCCGGTGACCCTGCGGACTCTCTGCGGACCGAGGCGGGCGAACAGCGCCGGATCGGCGTCGTTCCGGGCCGGTCAGTTGTTGAAGCGGAACTCCACCACGTCGCCGTCCTGCATGACGTAGTCCTTGCCCTCGATGCGGGCGACCCCACGAGACCGTGCCTCGGCGATCGACCCCGCGGCGATGAGGTCGTCGAACGAGATCACCTCGGCCTTGATGAAGCCCTTCTCGAAGTCGGTGTGGATGACGCCCGCGGCCTGCGGCGCCTTCCAGCCCTTGCCGATCGTCCAGGCGCGGGACTCCTTGGGACCGGCGGTCAGGAACGTCTGCAGCCCGAGGGTGTCGAACCCGATGCGGGCGAGCTGGTCGAGCCCGGACTCCGGCTGCCCGGTGGCCTCGAGGAGCTCCTGTGCCTCGTCCGGCTCGAGGTCGATGAGCTCGGACTCGATCTTGGCGTCGAGGAACACGGCCTGCGCGGGGGCGACGAGCGCGGCGAGCTCCGCCTTGCGGGCGTCGTCGGTGAGCACGGCCTCGTCGACGTTGAACACGAAGATGAACGGCTTGGCCGACAGGAGCCCGAGCTCCTTGATCGGGGCCAGGTCGATGGACGTGGCGGACAGGAGCGTGCCCTGCTCGAGCGCGGCACGGGCCTCCCGAGCGGTCTCGAGGACCGCGGGCTCCGCCTGCTTGAGCTTCACCGTCTTCTCGTACCGCGGCAGGGCGCGGTCGATGGTCTCGATGTCGGCGAGGATGAGCTCGGTGTTGATGACCTCGAGGTCGTCGCGCGGCGAGACCTGGCCGGACACGTGCACGACGTCGTCGTCGGCGAAGCCGCGGACGACCTGCGCGATCGCGTCGGCCTCGCGGATGTTCGCGAGGAACTTGTTGCCGAGACCCTCGCCCTCGCTCGCGCCCTTGACGATGCCCGCGATGTCGACGAACGACACGGGAGCCGGCAGGACCTTCTCCGAGTGGAAGAGGTCCGCGAGCTGCTGCAGGCGCGGGTCCGGCAGGCTGACGACGCCGACGTTCGGCTCGATGGTCGCGAACGGGTAGTTCGCCGCCAGGACCTGGTTCTTCGTCAGGGCGTTGAACAGGGTCGACTTGCCGACGTTCGGGAGTCCGACGATCGCGATGGTGAGTGCCACGACGGACAAGCCTAACGGCGGCGGCCGGGAGGGACGGTGCGGGCCCGCCCCGCACTTCCGGTCCGGCGGCGGCCGGGAGGGATGGTGCGGGCCCGCCCCGCACCTCCCGGTCCGGCGGCGGGCGACGGACGCGGCGTGTGACACGAGGGGATGTCGGAGCGTCGTGCGAGCATGGCGACGTGCCCCTGGACTTCACCGCGATCGACTTCGAGACGGCCAACGGATCGAGCGCGTCGGCGTGTTCGGTCGGACTCGTCAAGGTGCGCGACGGCGTGGTCGTGGAACGGGCCTCCTGGTACATCCGGCCGCCGGTCGGGCACGACGCGTTCCTCGAGTGGAACACGCGGATCCACGGCATCGTCGCGGAGGACGTCATCGACGCCCTCGGCTGGGCCGAACAGTACGTCGAGCTGTGTGCCTTCGCCGGCGAGGACGTCCTGACGGCCCACAACGCCCGGTTCGACATGGGCGTCATCGCGGGCGGGTGCGCGGCCACGGGGATCGACGTCGTGGCCCACCGGCACCTCTGCAGCCTGCAGGTCGCTCGACGCACCTACCAGCTCGAGTCCTACCGGCTCCCGATGGCTGCGGGCGCGGCCGGGTTCGACGGCTTCCGCCACCACGACGCCCTCGCCGACGCCGAGGCCTGCGCCGCGATCATCGTGCACGCTGCCGCGCAGCACGGCGTCGACTCGCTCGAGGGGCTGTCGACGGCCACGAACGCCAAGCTCGGGACGGTCCAGGCGCGGACGTCCGAGCCCCGCGGCGACCGCGCGATGGCGTTCGCCGACTGAGTTCCCGCTCGGGTCACCCGCCCGCAGCGTGGGCCCGCGGGCGGTGTCGGAGGTGGCTGCCACGCTCGAGGACATGGACGCTCTCCTGCTCGTCGTCGGACTGCTCGTCGGGGCCGCGCTCGGCGCCCTCGTGGCGTGGTCGGTGGTGCGTGGCCGCACCGGCGCTGACCTCGCGACCGCCCGGGCGACGGCCGACGGTCTCCGCGCGCAGCTGGACCGTGCCGTCGCCGACGCTGCCGCGCACGACGCCGAGCGGGCCCAGGAGCACGCCGACCGCCTGGCCATGCAGGACGCCCAGTACCGCCGGCAGGTCGAGTCGCTCGAGCGCCGGGCCGCCGAGCTCGAGCACATCGTCTCCCGCATGCACGGTGCCGACACGACGCGGACCGAGCAGGAGTCCCGCGTCCTCACGGCGCTCGGGCCGGTCGCGGCCACGCTCGAGCAGATGCAGCGGACGGTGACGGCGCTCGAGCGCAGCCGCGGGGAGCAGTACGGCGCGCTGTCGGCACAGCTCCGTGCCGCGGTCGAGTCGGAGGAGCGACTGCGCGCCACCGCCGAGACCCTCGCGAGCGCGTTGTCGTCGAACAGCACCCGCGGCGTGTGGGGCGAGACCCAGCTGCGGAACGTGGTCGAGGCCGCGGGGCTGCTGGAACGCGTCGACTTCGACGTCCAGTCGAGCGTCACCACCACCGCGGGGGCCGCCCGTCCGGACATGGTCGTGCACCTGCCGGGCGGCAAGTCGATCGCCGTCGACGCGAAGGTCCCGTTCAGCGCCTACCTCGAGGCCACGAGCATCCCCGAGACCGCCACGGGTGAGGCCGCCGCCCGACGCCGGGCACTGCTCGACCAGCACGTGCGCGCCGTCCGCGCCCACGTCGACGCCCTGGCCGCGCGGGAGTACTGGTCCGGGTACGACGCCTCACCGGAGCTGACGATCGCGTTCATCCCGTCCGAGTCCCTGGTGTCGAGTGCACTGGCCGCGGATCCGGCGCTGCTCGACCACGCGTTCCGGAAGCGGATCGCACTCGCCTCGCCGGTGACGCTGTGGTCGGTCCTCAAGACCGTCGCGTTCAGCTGGCAGCAGGACGTCGTCACCCTGGAGGCACGCGAGCTGTTCCGCGTGTCCCGCGAGCTGTACGGGCGGCTCGCGACGATGGCCGGGCACGTGGACAAGCTCGGTCGGACGATCCGCGGGACCGTGGTCGACTACAACCGCTTCGTCGGGTCGCTCGAGCGGCAGGTGCTCCCGTCGGCCCGTCGCCTGTCGCTGCTCGACGAGGCCAAGGTGATCGCCGAACCCACCCCCGTCGAGGACGAGCCCCGCCTGCTCACCGCGCCGGAACTCGTCGCCGCGGTCGACGACGACTGACGCCGATGCGGGTCAGAACCACTTCTCGACGCGGTGGTCGGCCTGGATCCGGCGGACCGTGCCGGAGTGCGAACGGAGCACGATCGAGTCGGTGTGGATGACACCGCGGGAGCGCCGGACGCCGTCGACGAGCACGCCGTCGGTCACACCCGTCGCCACGAAGAACGTGTTGTCGCCCGTGACCAGGTCGTCCTGGTCGAGCACGCGGTCGAGGTCGTGCCCGGCGTCCATGGCCTTCTGCCGCTCGTCGTCGTCCTTGGGCTGCAGCTGCCCCAGGATCACGCCGCCGAGCGCCTTGATCGCGCAGGCGGTGATGATGCCCTCGGGCGTCCCGCCGACACCGACGCACATGTCGATCTTCGATCCGGGCATCGCCGCCGAGATCCCGCCGGCGACGTCACCGTCGAGCAGCAGCCGCGTGCCGGCACCCGCCGCGCGGATCTGCCGGATGAGCTCCTCGTGCCGGGGACGGTCCAGGACGGCGATCTGCATGTCCTCGATGTCCTTGTGCTTCGCCTTCGCCAGCGCACGGATGTTCTCGCCGACGGGCTTGTGCAGGTCGAGGACCCCGCGCCCCTCGGGGCCGGCCGCGATCTTGTTCATGTAGAACACCGCCGACGGGTCGTACATCGACCCCCGGTCGGAGACCGCCATCACCGAGATCGCGTTCTGTCGCCCGGCCGCGGTGAGCGATGTGCCGTCGATCGGGTCGACCGCGATGTCACACGCGGGTCCGTGCCCGTTGCCGACGTGCTCGCCGTTGAACAGCATGGGCGCCTGGTCCTTCTCGCCCTCACCGATCACGACGACGCCGTCGAAGTTGACCGTGCCGAGGAACTTGCGCATCGCGTCGACCGCGGCACCGTCGGCGAGGTTCTTCTCACCCCGCCCCACCCACGGCTGCGCGCGGATCGCCGCCGCCTCGGTCGCACGCACGAGCTCGAGCGCCAGGTTGCGGTCGGGCTGGAGGAACAGGGCACCGGTGTCAGTCGCATTCACCCGTCCAGCGTACCGAGCCGCTTCCCAGTGGACGTTCGGGCGTCCCAGAGCTGAGCGACAGCTGTCGTCCGGAGCCGGACGGCGCGCCGGGCGGGAGGCCGCCCTCGACCACCTGTGACCGGCCTCCCGGCCCCTGGCTACGATCGTGGACGGATCGACACGTCGAAGGAGAGCCGAGATGCCCATCGCAACCCCCGAGCAGTACGCCGAGATGATCGACCGCGCGAAGGCCGGCAAGTTCGCGTACCCGGCCGTGAACGTCTCGTCGTCGCAGACGATCAACGCCGTCCTGCAGGGCCTGACCGAGGCGGGGTCGGACGGCATCATCCAGGTGACGACGGGCGGTGCCGACTACTTCGCTGGCCACACGGTCAAGAACCGGGCCGCCGGCGCGCTGGCCATGGCGGCGTTCGCGCACGAGGTCGCCAAGAACTACCCGATCACGGTGGCGCTCCACACCGACCACTGCCCCAAGGACGCGCTCGACTCGTTCGTCCTGCCGCTCATCCAGGCGAGCGAGGACGAGATCCGGCAGGGCCGCGACCCGATCTTCCAGTCCCACATGTGGGACGGTTCGGCGATCCCCCTCGACGAGAACCTCGAGATCGCGAAGACGATGATCCAGAAGACCCGCAACATCAACGCGATCCTCGAGGTCGAGATCGGCGTCGTCGGCGGCGAGGAGGACGGCGTCAAGCACGAGGGCACGAACGAGGCCCTGTACACGACGCTCGGCGATGTCGAGAAGGCCGTCGAGGCGCTCGGCATGGGCGACGAGGGCCGGTGGATCGCCGCGCTGACGTTCGGCAACGTGCACGGCGTCTACAAGCCGGGCAACGTCAAGCTCCGTCCGGAGCTCCTCGGCGAGATCCAGCGCGGCATCGCCGAGCACCATGGCACCGGTCAGAACCCGCTCGACCTCGTGTTCCACGGCGGCTCCGGGTCGTCCGACGACGAGATCCACGAGGCCGTGTCGAACGGCGTCATCAAGATGAACATCGACACCGACACGCAGTACGCGTTCACGCGCGACATCGCCGACTCGATGTTCACGAACTACACCGGCGTGCTCAAGGTCGACGGCGAGGTCGGGAACAAGAAGCAGTACGACCCGCGGGCCTGGGGCAAGAAGGCCGAGACCGCCATGGCCGCCCGCGTCGTCCAGGCGGCGAAGGTGCTCGGGTCGGCCGGACAGTCCCAGAGCTGAGCGTGACCGACCCCGACGCCCTCGTCCCCGACTTCGCGTCGTTCGTCGTCGACGCGCCCACGGCCCTCCACGCCGCGGACGCTGCGGCCCGCCGGCTCGTGGCGGCCGGGTTCACACAGCTCGACGAGCTCGACGACTGGCCGACCGACGCCGGCGCGTACGTCGTCGTGCGCGACGGCGCCGTCATCGCATGGCGACTGCCGGCGAGCGCGACGCCCACCACCCCGTTCCGGATCGTCGGCGCCCACACGGACTCCCCCGGGTTCCGCGTCAAGCCGAACCCGGTGGTCCGGAACGCGGGGTGGGAGCAACTCGACGTCGAGGTGTACGGCGGACCGATCCTCTCGACCTGGTTCGACCGCGACCTCCGCATCGCCGGACGCGCGGTCCTCGCCGACGGCAGCACGACCTTCGTGGCGACCGAGGCCGTCGCGCGCATCCCCAACCTGGCGATCCACCTGGACCGCGGGGTGAACGAGGGCGCGGCGATCGACCGACAGCGACACGTGTTGCCCGTGGTCGGTACCGACGGCGGCACCCTCGGCGGGCCGGACGTCGTCGAGTGGCTCCGCGCCCGGATCCCCGGCGACGTCGTGGCCTGGGACCTGTTCCTCGCCGACACGCAGGCCCCGGCTCGCATCGGGATCGACGGCGCGTTCCTGGCGTCCGGGCGCATGGACAACCTGACGAGCGTGCACGCCGGGCTCCGTGGGGTCATCGCGGCGCCCGGGGACGCCGACCACGTCCCCGTGTTCGCGGCGTTCGACCACGAGGAAGTGGGCTCCGCCACCCCGTCGGGTGCGTCCGGGCCCTTCCTCGAGGACGTCCTGCGCCGTGTCCAGGCCGGACTCGGCGCGACGGTCGGCGAGGCGGCGAGGGCGTTCCGCGCGTCGTGGCTGCTCTCGAGCGACGCCGGACACCTGGTGCACCCGAACCACGGCGAGAAGCACGACCCGGCGAACCGGCCCCGACCGGGCGCGGGTCCGTTGCTCAAGATCAGCGCGAACCAGCGGTACATGACCGACGCCCGGGGCGAGGCCGTGTTCGCCGCCGCATGCGCCGCGGCCGGCGTCGCGTACCAGCCCTTCGTCAACCACAACGGCATCCCCGGCGGCTCGACCATCGGTCCGCTCGCCGCGACCCGGCTCGGGATCCCCACCGTGGACATCGGCGTCGGGCTGCTGTCCATGCACTCGGCGCGGGAGCTCGTGCACGTGGACGACCTCGCGGCCCTCCACGCGGCGGTGGGCGCGTTCCTGGTCGACTGAGGCCGGCGCGGTCCGGCCGCTGATCGGCGCGGTGCGGCCACCGGATCGGTGACGCTCGGCCGCCGCTCCGTGGCGCTCGGTCAGAGCCCGCTGTGCGTGACCATCCAGGTGACGTACGCGGGGTCGTGCGCGAGCACGACGACGTAGACGACGACCGAGAACGCCCCGGCGACCGCACCACCGACGAGCGGCACCCAGAACGTGACCCGGCGACGGCGGAGGCGCGCCACCGACCACCACACCGTGCCGATCAACAACACGAGGTCCACGACGGCGCACAGCGCGCTCGCGGGCACGAGCGCCTCCGGGTGGGCGAGCTCGGTGTAGCGCGCGGCGATCTGGTCGGCGATGGTCGCGGCGGTGTGACTGATGCCGAAGAGCTGCTGCACGACGGTCGTGAACCCGAACGCCAGCAGCAGCACCGTCAGGAGCAGGTCTCCGGGGGACGCACCGAACCGGCCGGACGTCGGCACCGCGGGACGGGATCGCCCCGGTGCACGGCCGGGAGGCCCGACCCGGCCCACCGGAACCGGCCTTCGTTGGTCGTCGGCCTCGGCCCGGCGGCGTTCCGCCGCCTCGCGTTCACCGCGTGCGCGCTCGACCTCGACCGGATTGACCCAGCCCTCGGGCGCGTACTCGCCGTACTGCGGGGCGGGCCGACCGACGGTACGGCCGGCAGCGTCGGCCGGATCCGGACGGCGTTCGGGAGTGGGACCATCGCCGGACGCGGGAGGGGCCTCCCGGCCGACGGGATCGGAGGGCCGACCGCCGGACGCGGGAGGGGCCTCCCGGCCGTCGGTCGCGTCGCTCACCGGGTACGGCCACCCAGGGCGCGCGCGTCGCGCTGTCCCGTCGCGTCCGTGCGGAGCTCCTTCGGCAGCGAGAACATGAGGTCCTCGTGCGCGGTGACGACCTCGTCCACCGTGCCGAAGCCGGCGTCCGCGAGCTGTTCGAGCACCTCGCGCACCAGGACCTCGGGGACGGAGGCGCCGGAGGTGACGCCCACGGTCTGCACGCCGTCGAGCCACTCCTGTTGGATCTCCTCGGCGTAGTCGACGCGGTGCGCGGCCTTGGCACCGTGCTCGAGCGCGACCTCGACCAGGCGGACGCTGTTCGACGAGTTCGCGGAACCGACGACGATCACCAGGTCGGCGTCGGCCGCCACCTTCTTGATCGCGACCTGGCGGTTCTGCGTGGCATAGCAGATGTCGTCGGACGGCGGGTTCTCGATGAGCGGGAACTTCTCGCGCAGCAGGCGGACGGTCTCCATCGTCTCATCGACGCTCAGCGTGGTCTGCGAGAGCCAGACGAGGTTCGTCGGGTCCGGGACCTCGAGCGCGGCGACGTCCTCCGGGCCGTTGACGAGGATCGTGCGCTCCGGGGCGTGCCCCATCGTGCCCTCGACCTCTTCGTGTCCGGCGTGACCGATGAGGATGATCGTGCGGTCGGCCTTGGCGAATCGCAGGGCCTCGCGGTGGACCTTCGTGACGAGCGGGCAGGTCGCGTCGATCGCGTGGAGGTCGCGGTCGGCCGCCCCCTGCACGACCGCGGGCGAGACCCCGTGGGCGCTGAAGACGACGTGCGCGCCGTGCGGGACCTCGGCGACGTCGTCGACGAACACGGCGCCCGCCTGTTCGAGCGTCGACACGACGTGGACGTTGTGGACGATCTGCTTGCGGACGTACACGGGCTGCCCGTACTGCTCGAGCGCCTTCTCGACCGCGATGACGGCTCGGTCGACCCCGGCGCAGTACCCGCGAGGGGCGGCGAGGAGGACCTTCTTGGTGCCGGCGACCGGTTCGTCCCGGAGTCGGCCGCGTGCCGCCGGGACGCGGGGCGGCGCGAGCTGCACGGTGCGTCCGTTGGTGATCGTCACGCATCGATCCTAGGTGCCGACGCTGACACGTCCCCTGGGCGTCCGCCCTGGGCGGAACCGGTGTGGAGGAACGCCCCGGACGACCGGGACCGTTCGGGGCACGGGGGATGATGGAGACCCTCCCACGACCGACGGCACGACGTCGGCGCACGACGACAGGAGCAGTGCATGGCGATCGACCAGGGCCCCCCGACCGCGGACAACCCGTGGCCGGTCGCGCTGCTCGGCGCGAAGCTCCGGGACTGGATCGACCGGCTCGGCACCGCGTGGGTCGAGGGCGAGATCACGCAGTGGAACGTGGCCGGCGGCAACGTCTACGGCAAGCTCAAGGACTGCGAGGTCGACGCCACCGTGTCGTTCTCGATCTGGTCGAGCGTCCGTGCGCGGGTCCCGTCCGACCTCGGGCAGGGCGACCGTGTCGTCGCCGCGATCAAGCCCAACTACTGGGTCAAGGGCGGCTCCCTGACGATGCAGGTCGTCGAGATGAAGCACGTCGGACTCGGGGACCTGCTCGAACGCCTCGAGCGGCTCCGCGCCACCCTGCTCGCCGAGGGGCTGTTCGACGCCGCGCGGAAGCGCCCGCTGCCGTTCCTGCCCCGGCGGATCGGACTCGTGACGGGCAAGGACTCCGACGCCGAGAAGGACGTGCTCCGCAACGCGCAGCTCCGCTGGCCGCAGGTCGCGTTCCGCACCGTGCACGCCGCCGTGCAGGGCGACCGCACCGTGGCCGAGGTGACCGCGGCGATCCAGACCCTCGACGCCGACCCGGAGGTCGACGTCATCATCGTCGCGCGTGGTGGCGGTGACTTCCAGAACCTGCTCGGCTTCAGCGACGAGGGTCTGGTCCGCGCCGCCGCCGCGTGCACGACGCCGATCGTCTCGGCCATCGGGCACGAGGCCGACCGCCCGCTGCTGGACGAGGTCGCGGACCTCCGTGCGTCGACCCCCACCGACGCCGCCAAGCGCGTCGTGCCCGACGTGGCCGAGGAGCTCGCGAACGTCCGCCAGGCCCGCGCCCGGATCGGACTCCGCCTGTCGCACACGCTCTCGGTGGAGGCGGACCGGATCGCCGCGCTCCGGTCCCGTCCCGCGCTCGCGTCCACCGCGTGGCTCGTCGACACCCGGGCCGAGGAGGTCGCGCGCGACCTGTCCCGCAGCCGTGAACTCCTCGAGCGGACGATCGAGCGCTCCCACCACGAGGTCGGGCACCTCACCGGTCGGCTGCGGGCGCTGTCGCCGCGGGACACCCTCCGGCGCGGCTACGCGATCGTCCAGACCGCCGACGGCGCGGTGGTGCGCTCGTCCGCCGAGGTCGCGACGCCGACCTCGGTACGGGTGACGCTCGGCGACGGCACGGCGGTCGGCACCATCACCGCCGACGGACCCGGGCCGCAGGGCCTGCGTCCGGCGCCGGGCGACGCCGCGGCGTCCGACGGGGCGGAGTCCGACGGGGCGGAGTCCGACGGGGCGGAGTCCGACGGGGCGGAGTCCGACGGGGCCGAGTCCGACGGGGTGGGTCGGGACGATCCCCAGCTCGACGCCGACGACGCCGTGCTGTCACCGGGTGCTCGGTAGGATCGGACGGTGCCAGCACCAGCCGCTTCCGGAGCCGACCAGGGGTCGGACGTCGCCTCGCTGAGCTACGAGGCCGCTCGCGACGAACTCGTCCGCGTCGTGTCCGAGCTCGAGCAGGGCTCCGCGACACTCGAACGGTCGCTCGCGCTGTGGGAGCGGGGCGAGGCCCTGGCCGCTCAGTGCGAGGAGTGGCTCGTCGGCGCCCGGGCACGACTCGACGCGGCACGCAACGGCGTGCCGCCCGAGGACGACCGATGAGCGACCAACACCCGCAGGGCGCGCCGGTCGTCGCCGAGCTCGGACGCCCCGAGACCGCCGAGGAGACCCGGATCCGCAAGGAGGACGCCCGTCGCGTCCGCCGGCAGCACCAGACGGCGCTCAACCTCGTGCTGTCCCTCGCGGCCTCCCTGGCCGTCGTGCTCGCACTCGTCGCGATCGTCGCCCGGCCCGATCACCCGTCGAGCACGTCGACCCACGTCGACTACCGGTCGGTCGCGGCGCAGGCCGACGTCCCGCACGTGACCCTGGCCGCGCCACGACTGCCGTCGGGGTACTCGGCGAACCGCGCGGACTTCCAGGACGACACCGCCGACGGGGTCGACGTCTGGACCGTCGGACTCATCACCCCGGACGACCAGTACATCGGCGTGCACCAGGGCATCGGGGCGAACCAGACGTGGGTCGCCAACCAGCTCGACGAACACGCCGCCACCGGCTCACGCACCATCGACGGCACGAAGTGGGCCGTGTACGACCGGCGCGACGAGGGCAAGGGCGCCGGGAACGAGGCCTACTCGCTCGTCGCGACGTTCGGTGCGAGCACGGTCGTCCTGGCCGGCACGGCGGACGACGCCTCGTTCCGCACCGTCGCCCACCGCATCGCCACGCAACTGGAGGACCAGAACCGATGAATCGCGCCGCCAGCACCCCAGCCGAGGCCCTGCGCCTGCTCGTCGAGGGCAACGCTCGGTTCGCCTCCGACAAGCGTCGCGTCGGTCGCACCGACCCCGAGCGCCGGAGCGAGCTGGCCGCGTCCCAGTCGCCCTTCGCGACCGTCCTCGGCTGTTCGGACAGCCGCGTGCCGTTCGAGCACGTGTTCGACGCCGGCATCGGCGACGTGTTCGCCATCCGGAACGCCGGGCAGATCGCGGACGACGTCGTGCTCGGGTCGATCGAGTTCGCGGTGGTCGCGCTCGGCACGCCGCTGGTGGTCGTGCTCCGGCACACCCGCTGCGGAGCGGTCAACGCCGCGTGCTCGGGCGAACCCGTGCCGGCGCCGCACCTCCAGACCCTCGTGGACGCGATCGCCCCCAGCGTCGAGCGGGTGCGGTCCACGGTCGGCGCCGCCGCGGGAGCCCCGGCGCCGGACGCCGCCGCCGACACCGCCCTCGCCGTCGACCCGGAGGCCGTGGGTGCGGCCCACCTCGAGGCCACCATGCGGACGGTCATCGAGCGCTCCGGTGCCGTGTCGGACGCCATCGCCGAGGGTAGATTGGCCGTCGTCGGTGCGACCTACGACCTCACGACGGGACTGGTCGACATCGACACCGTGGTCGGGGACGCCTGAGTCCTCCCGCCACGGCCGGGCCCCGCGCCCGACGCCCCCGTCGACCGGCGCGAATCGCCGCACTCGGCACCGCAGCCGACCGGCCGACCGCCGGGGACCGGCACCACAGGAAGGACCACGACGACGTGACCGACACCACGACCTCCCCATCCGCCGACGGCAGCACGGCGGACAGCGGCGACTACCGCATCGAGCACGACACGATGGGCGAGGTCCGTGTACCGGCCTCGGCCCTGTACCGCGCACAGACCCAGCGGGCGGTCGAGAACTTCCCGATCTCGGGCAGCGGCCTCGAGCCGGCGCAGATCGTCGCCCTGGCCCGCATCAAGCGCGCGGCGGCGATCGTGAACGGGCAGCTCGGGGTCGTCGGGCCGGACGTCGCCGAGGCGATCATGGCGGCAGCCGACCGGATCATCGGCGGCGAGCACCACGACCAGTTCCCCGTGGACGTCTACCAGACCGGCAGCGGCACGTCGTCGAACATGAACATGAACGAGGTCCTCGCGACGCTCGCGTCGGACGCCTCGGAGACCGCGGTGCACCCGAACGACCACGTCAACGCGTCGCAGTCCTCGAACGACGTCTTCCCGACCTCGGTGCACATCGCGGTGACCGCGGCGCTCATCCACGACCTGGTCCCCGCGCTCGACCACCTGGCCTCCGCACTCGAGGACAAGGCGGCGCTGTGGGCGACGGCCGTGAAGAGCGGCCGGACGCATCTCATGGACGCCACCCCGGTGACGCTCGGGCAGGAGTTCGGCGGGTACGCCCGGCAGATCCGACTCGGGATCGAGCGCGTGCAGGCGACTCTGCCGCGGGTGGCCGAGGTCCCCCTCGGCGGCACCGCGGTCGGCACCGGGATCAACACCCCCGCCGGGTTCCCGCAGCGCGTCATCGAGCAGCTCGCGTCCGACACCGGCCTGCCGATCACCGAGGCGGCCGACCACTTCGAAGCGCAGGGCGCTCGTGACGGCCTCGTCGAGGCATCGGGCGCGCTCCGGGTGCTCGCCGTGAGCCTGACGAAGATCAACAACGACCTGCGGTGGATGGGGTCGGGTCCGAACACCGGGCTCGGGGAGCTCCGGATCCCGGACCTGCAGCCCGGATCGTCGATCATGCCCGGCAAGGTCAACCCGGTGATCCCCGAGGCCACGCTCATGGTCGCCGCGCGCGTCATCGGCAACGACGCCACCGTGGCCTGGGCCGGAGCCTCCGGCGCGTTCGAGCTCAACGTGGCGATCCCGGTCATGGGCACCGCGCTGCTCGAGTCCATCCGGCTCCTGACGAACAGCACGCGTGCGCTCGCCGACAAGACCATCGTCGGGCTCGAGGCCGACCTCGACCGAGCCCGCGGGTTCGCCGAGTCGTCCCCGTCCATCGTCACACCCCTGAACCGGGTGATCGGGTACGAAGCCGCCGCGAAGGTCGCCAAGTACGCCGTCGCCGAATCGATCACCGTGCGGGAGGCCGTCGTCGCCCTCGGGTTCGTCGAGCGGGGCGAGGTCACCGAGGAGCAGCTCGACAGCGCGCTCGACGTGCTGAGCATGACGCACCCGAACTGACCCAGCTCGGACCGGACGGGGACCCGGGCGACCTCGACTCCCCCACCGGAGGCCGCCCGGGCTGCACACGCCGCGAGCCGGCGGAGGCCGTCCCCAGAGCCGGAACCGACCCGCGGCGTGTACGGGTCCAGCATGGCGGGACGACCGACGCCGCCGACCCGTCCCTCCCGGATCTGTGGAGAGACGTGTCGGCGGCGCCGGTGTGGAGGAGCAGTCGGGCGCTCCGCCGGCTCGGCGCTCCGCCGGCTCGGCGCTACGCCAGCTCCGGCGAGTCGAGCATCTCGGTGACGAGCGCCGCGATGGCCGACCGTTCGGACCGCGTCAGCGTGACGTGCGCGAACAACGGGTGGCCCTTGAGCCGCTCGATGACGGAGGCGACGCCGTCGTGCCGACCGACGCGCAGGTTGTCGCGCTGCGCGACGTCGTGGGTCAGGACCACGCGCGAGTTCTGCCCGATCCGGGACAGCATCGTGAGCAGCACGTTGCGCTCGAGGGACTGGGCCTCGTCGACGATCACGAACGCGTCGTGCAGGGAACGCCCGCGGATGTGGGTCAGGGGCAGGACCTCGAGCATCCCGCGCTCCTGGACCTCCTCGAGGACGTTGTCCGACACGAGGGCACCGAGTGTGTCGAAGACGGCCTGCGCCCACGGGTTCATCTTCTCGGCGGCGTCGCCCGGCAGGTAGCCGAGCTCCTGGCCGCCCACCGCGTACAAGGGGCGGAAGACCATGACCTTCTTGTGCTGCTGCCGCTCGAGCACCGCCTCCAGACCGGCGCAGAGCGCGAGCGCCGACTTGCCGGTGCCGGCGCTGCCGCCCAGGGACACGATCCCGATCTCGGGGTCGAGCAGGGCGTCGATCGCGAGGCGCTGTTCCGCCGACCGGCCGCGGAGGCCGAAGACCTCGCGGTCACCGCGGACGAGCGCCACCGCGCCCGGCGTGTGGACGCGTCCGAGTGCCGACCCGCGCTCCGAGTGGATCACCACGCCCGTGTTGACCGGCACGCCGTCGAGGCTGGCGGAGCGGACCTCCTCGTGCTCGTAGAGGCCCGCCATCTGGTCGCCCGAGATCTCGAGCGTCGTGACGCCCGTGTAGCCGCTGTCGACCGCGAGTTCCGCGCGGTACTCCTCGGCCGGCAGGCCGATCGACGCCGCCTTGACGCGGAGTGGGAGGTCCTTCGACACGACGACGACGTCGAGGCCGTCGTTCGCCAGGTTCATGGCGACCGCGAGGATCCGGGAGTCGTTGTCGCCGAGCTGCAGCCCCGACGGCAGCACGGTCGTGTTGGAGTGGTTGAGCTCGACGCGGAGCGAACCGCCCTCGCCGACCGCGACGGGGAAGTCGAGGCGCTCGTGCTCGATGCGGAGCTCGTCGAGGATCCGCAGGGCCTGCCGAGCGAAGTACCCGATCTCGGGGTCGTTCCGCTTCGACTCGAGCTCGCTCACCACGACGACCGGCAGCACGACGGCGTGCTCGTCGAACCGGAACAGGGCGCGCGGATCGCTGAGCAGGACGGACGTGTCGAGCACGTAGGTCCGTTGCGCGATACCGGCGGACGCATCGGCGGCCCGTCCCGAGCGGGGTGTGGCCCCCGCTGTCGAGGACGTTCCACGCGAGGTGTTCTGAGAGGTCACGACCACTCCATCCCCGGGCCGCGTTCGACCCGGTCCTTGTCCTCGGAACGGCCACGACGCGGTCTCGAAGCTCCGCCGGTGGCCGCTTCGACCGGGCACGATGCCCGATGTCGCGAATCTACGTCCGCCCACCGACACGCTCCCCGGGACACGCGGCGGCTCCGGGTTACGAGGGCGTGAACGCTCGTCACTCCTGCCCCAGCCCGGCCCGGCCGGCCCGGCCCGTCCCGCCCGGCCCGTGCCATTCCGCGAGATCGCAGTCGTTGTCGTTGTGACGGCGCGAGAACGACACCTACTGCGATATCGCGGAGGTTCGGGGCCGGGCCGGAAGCCGGACGCCGGACGCCGGACGCCGGACGCCGGACGCCGGAGCGGGTCAGACCATCGTCGCGAAGGACACGAGCGCGTCCCGCAGCATCGCCAGGGTCTCGTTGGTCGTCGAGACGAAGACCGACACGCGCAGCGTCCCGGCGCGGGTCGTCGCGGTCACGCCGTGGTTGTGGAGCGACGCGGCGAGCGCGGTCAACCGCTCGGGTGCGGGCCGGAGCACGACGATGCCCGCGCGCTCGCGGCGGTCGCGCGAGGACTCGACGACGACGCCGAACTCGTCCGCCAGGTCGAACACCCGCTCGGCCCGCTCGGCGACGGCGGCCTCGACCGCGGCGACACCGACGCCGGACAGGGACTCGAGGGAGACCGCGAGCCGCGCCTGCGCGACCGGGTCGATGCGCGTCATCTGGTACGCGGCGGCGCCCGGCGCGACGGTCGGGACCTCGCCGGGCTCACCGACGGTGCCTGCGGGCCCGGAGAGCGCGGGCCGCAGCCGCTCGAGCGCGCGGTCGCTGAACGACACGAACCCGGTCCCCCAGCCGGCGTGCAACCACTTCTGGCCACCGGTGGCGATGACGTCCGCGACCTCGTACGGCTCGTCGACGGCACCGAAGCCCTGGATCGCGTCGACGATGAGCAGGCGGTCCCCGATCACGTCGCGGATCGCCGCGAGGTCGGCTCGGTACCCCGTCCGCCAGTCGACGAGGCTGAGCGCGACCGCGGCGACGTCGTCGCTGAGGCGCGAGGCGATGAGGTCCGGCGTCATCCACCCGGCGCCGGACTCGATGACGAGCGGCTGCACGCGCCCCGTGGCGGCGGCGGCGCTCGCGAGTGCGAGCGGCAACGACGGGTACTCGTCCGCGGCGACGAGGACACCGCCGGTCAAGCCGAACGCGGTGTGCAGGAGTCCGGGCGTCGTCGCGGTCTGCGAGACGACCTGGTCGTCGCGACGGCGAACGAGGCGCGCGGCGACGGTGCGCACCCGCGCGTCCTGTTCGTCGAGCACCTCCATGGCGCCGAAGCGGACGTGCTCCTGGATGGTGCCGAGCACGCGCTGCTCCTCGAGCACCGCGGTCTGGACCGGGCCGAACGCCGCGTGGTCGAGGTACCCCGGCTCCTCCTGGAACCCGGCGGCGTACTCGTCGATGGTGGTCACGTCCGTTGGTCTCCTGGTTCTGGTCCGCCGACCGTCCCCATCCCCGGTCGATGCGTCCTCATGGACGCGAGCGCTGTGAGTGTACCGAGAACGCGCTGGTGCCGCTGCACCGGAGCCGCGGAGCGCACGCACCGGCGGTCCCGCAGGGCCGGGAGGACCGTGGCCGAGCCGACGCGATCCGGCCGGACCGCGGTCGGGAGGCCCGCAGCCGTCAGCCGCCGAACCGGCGCGACCGCCGCCCGAAGTCCCGCACCGCGCGGAGGAAGTCGACCTCGCGCAGGTCCGGGTAGAACGCCTCGACGAAGTAGAACTCGCTGTGTGCGCTCTGCCAGAGCATGAAGTCGGACAGACGCTGTTCGCCCGACGTCCTGATGACGAGGTCCGGGTCGGGCTGTCCCTGCGTGTAGAGGTGGTCGCCGATGAGCTCGGGCGTCAGCACCTCGGCGAGGTCGTCGAGCGTCCCGCCGCCCGCACCGTGCGCCCGGACGATGCTGCGCATGGCGTCCGCGATCTCGCGCCGGCCGCCGTACCCGACGGCGAGGTTGACGTGCAGCCCCGTGTGCTCGGCGGTCTCGGCCTCGGCACCCTCGAGCGCGCGGACGAGTTCCGGCGGCAGTCCCTCGTTCGACCCGACGTGCTGCACCCGCCACGTGGGATGGGCCGCCAGGTTCGCGGCGAGTTCGGCGATGATCCCGGTGAGTTGCCGGAGCTCGTCGGAGTGCCGCCCCGTCAGGTTGTCGGCGGACAGCAGGTACAGCGTGACGACCTGGACGCCGAGGTCGTCGCACCAACCGAGGAACTCCGGGATCTTCGCGGCTCCGGCCCGGTGGCCGTGCGCGGCCGTCTCGAGTCCGAGCTGCTTCGCCCATCGGCGGTTGCCGTCGACGATCATCGCGACGTGACGCGGGGTCGCGGCGATCTGCGCGCGGATGCGGCGCTGGTAGGCGCGGTAGACCAGGCCTCGCCCTGTCCATCCCGCCCTGGCGCTCACGCGACAACGCTAGTGCACGGACCTGCACCCGGGATCCGGCCGAGGCACGCACGACAGCCGGGTCGCCTACCGTTGGACCATGACCGATCCCAGCCCGGACGCGCTCCCGCACGTGCCGTTCGTCGAGGAAGCCGAGGAGGCCCGGGACGCGTCGGTCGCGTCGGCGCCGGTCCCGCCACCCGCCTGGCGTGGGTGGATCCACCTCGGGGCGTTCCCCGTCGCGGCCGCGCTCGGCATCGTGCTCGTCTGCCTGGCTGCGACCCCGGCGGCGAAGGCCGCGAGCGCCGTGTTCACGGCGGCGTCACTCGTGCTGTTCGGTGTCTCGGCGACCTACCACCGGTTCCGGTGGAGCCCACGCGTCAAGGTCGTCCTCAAGCGGATCGACCACACGAACATCTTCTTGCTCATCGCCGGCACGTACACGCCCGTCGCGGTCTGTGCGCTCGGCGACCGCGACGCGACCGTGCTGCTCGTCGTGATGTGGAGCGGCGCGGCCCTCGGGATGGCGTTCCGGGTGTTCTGGGTCGGAGCGCCGCGCTGGCTCTACGTGCCGCTGTACGTCCTGCTCGGGTGCTCCGCGCTGTTCTACCTGCCGCAGCTGTTCGCCGCCGACACGGCGATGATGGTCCTCGTCCTGACGGGCGGGCTGGCGTACGTGCTCGGTGCGGCCGTGTACGGGTTCAAGCGACCCGACCCCGCGCCCCGCGTCTTCGGGTTCCACGAGGTGTTCCACGCCTTGACCGTCGTGGCGTTCGTCGCGCAGTGGGCGGGCGTGCTCGTCGTCGCGCTCCATCCGGTGCGCTGACCGCGATCCGGCCGGAGGCCTCAGCCGCGCTCGGTGTCGTCCCCGACGTCCGCGCGTCCGCCGTCACCGGTCCCGTGGACGTCACCGCGGCCTCCCGGGCCCCGGCTGTCGTCCTGACGGCCGCGGCCGTCGAGGTCCCCGACGCCGTCGGCGTCCTCGCCCGGGAGCTCGCCGCGGGCCTCGGCCTCGAGCCGTTCCCGGATCTCCGACCGGTACCGGGTCCGGCGGATGCGCCGGGTCATGTCGACGACGAGCGCGATCGTCGCGACCGCGACGAGCGCGATGGCGACGAACCCCCACACACCGGGCGTGACGTCGACGTCGGGGACCGTGGAGGCGGGCGTGGTCGGTGACGTGGCGGCCGCGAGCACGAGGGCCCCGGTCAGGACGGTGGCGCTCATCGGGCGGACTCCTCGTCGATCCCGGCGAACAGGTCGGTCTCCGGCAGCGTCGTCGGCACACGGGACTCGACGAGCTGGAAGTCCTCGGTCGGCCAGATGGCGGCGACGACGTCCGGGGGCCAGAAGAAGAAACGGCTGTCGGTGGGCACCTGGCTGGCGTGGGCCCGCAGCGCGGCGTCACGCGCGGCCAGGTGCTCGGCCACGTGGACATGGGAGGTCGACAGGTCCTCGCGCCCCTCGAACCGCTCGAGGAACGTCGCCATCTCGGCGAGCTCCGGCGCGTCCGGGTCGCGTTCGGCCATCGCCGCGTACATCGCGCGGAACCGATCCGGGTTGAACGTGCGCTCGTAGTAGAGCTTGTCGATGGTCCACGGGGCGCCCGCCTCGGGGTAGGCGGTCGGGTCGCCGGACGTGCGCCAGGCCTCCATCGCGATCTCGTGCGACCGGATGTGGTCCGGGTGCGGGTAGCCGCCGTTCTCGTCGTACGCGATCATGACGTGCGGACGGAAGCGCCGCACGATCCGGACGAGGACCGCTGCGCTCGTCGTGATCGGGACGGTCGCGAAGGTCCCCGGCCGCACCGTCTCGCCCTTCTCGGCGTCGGGGAGCCCCGAGTCGTGGTAGCCGAGCCAGACGTGGTCGATCCCGAGGGCCGCCTGGGCCGCCGCCATCTCCGTCCGTCGGTGTCCGGCCATGTCGCGGTGCGCCCGGCTGCGCGCGGGTTCCGGGAGCTGCTCGTTGAGGATGTCGCCCGCCTCACCACCCGTGCACGAGACGACGAGGACCTGAGCGCCCTCCGCCACGTACTTGGCGTACGTCGCGGCTCCCTTGCTCGACTCGTCGTCGGGATGGGCATGGACCGCGATGAGACGCAGGGGCACGACACTCCTCGATGCTGCCGGCGCTGGCCGGGCGGGCGAACCCCGCGAGGGGCCGGGTGAACTACCCTGGGACGAGGATAATCGTTCCAGGAGTCCATGCTGTCCGCTTCGCACACCCCCACGCCAGGCCTCGGATCCGCACAGGGATCGGCTGCAGCCGCCCTCGACGACCGCTACGGTCGCACCCCCGGGCGACGCCGACGGTCCGTCCTCGTCGCGGTCGCCGCGGCGATCGTCATCGTGGTCGTGTTCACGGTCTGGGTCATCTGGGCCGGTCCCGGCCAGACCGACCACGGCCTCGACTCCGAGGACGTCGGGTACCACGTGCAGTCGGACCGTGCGACGCTCGTGCACTCCCAGGTGTCCGTCGACCCCGGCAACCGCGTCGACTGCGCCGTGCAGGTGCTCGACAAGTCGTTCACCATCGTCGGGTGGAAGGTCGTCGACCTGCCGGCGAGCACCCAGCGCACGACCTCGATCGACACGGTCGTCAAGACGAGTTCCCGCGGTGTCACCGGCTTGATCAACACCTGCTGGATCCCTTAGTCTGCTCTGATTCGCCAAGCGAGACCGGCCCCTCCGGCCGGTCTCCTTTTTTTCGGCCGAAGGGAACACCCATGAGCAACGACACCCAGGTCACCTGGCTGACCCAGGAGGCGCACGACCGTCTCCAGGCGGAGCTCGAGCAGCTGCGCGGCCCCGCTCGCACCGAGATCGCGCAGCGCATCGAGGCCGCGCGCGAGGAGGGCGACCTCAAGGAGAACGGCGGCTACCACGCCGCGAAGGACGAGCAGGGCAAGATCGAGGCCCGCATCCGTCAGCTCACCGAGCTCCTCAAGCACGCCACGGTCGGCGAGGCCGACTTCGACGGCACGGTCGAGCCCGGCACGGTCGTCACGGCCACGATCGCGGGTGACGACTCGACGTTCCTCGTCGGCAACCGTGAGATCGTCGCCGACGGCGCCGACCTCACGGTCTACAGCCCGTCGAGCCCGGTCGGCGCCTCGATCATGGGGCTGCGTGCGGGCGACGCGACGAGCTACACCGCGCCGAACGGCAGGGAGATCGCCGTCACGGTGCAGAAGGTCGAGCGGTACGAGCCGTAGGCGGCTCCCCCGATCCACGTCGAACGCCCCCGTCGCTCCGCCGACGGGGGCGTTCGACGTCCCCGCATCTCCTCAGGCGAGATCGCACTCGTCGCCGCTCTGGCGCCTCCAGAGCGGCAACGAGTGCGATCTCGCGGGATGGGGGCAGGCAGGCGGGAGGGGCGGGACCGGTCCGCACCGGCCCTCCCGACCGTCGTCAGTGGCGGACGAGTGGACGGAAACCGGCTTCGCGCAGGCGCTCCGTGACCTCGGCCGCGTGCTCGGGCCCCCGGGCCTCGATGCTCAGCTCGAGCGCGACCTCGGTGATCTCGAGCCCCTGCCCGTGCCGCGTGTGCAGGACCTCGACGACGTTCGCACCGGCGTCCGAGATCACCTGCGACACGAGGGCGAGCTGCCCCGGGCGGTCGGGGAGCATGATCCGGATCGCCACGTAGCGCTGCGCCGCGACGAGACCGCGCGTGATCACGCGCTCCATCATGAGCGGATCGATGTTGCCACCGCTCAGCACCACCACGGTCCTACCGGAGTCGCGGATGGTCCCGGCCATGATCGCCGCCACACCCACCGCGCCGGCCGGCTCGACGACGAGCTTGGCGCGTTCGAGCAGCACGAGGAGCGCCCGGGCGACGTCGTCGTCGGCGACGGTGACGATCTCGTCGACCAGGTCGCGGACGAGCGGGAAGTTGAGCTCGCCGGGTCGGGCGACGGCGATCCCGTCGGCGATGGTCGGGGCGGTCGTGATGGTGGTCGGCGCACCCGCCTGGATCGACACCGGGTACGAGGCCGTGTTCGCCGACTGGACGCCGACGACTCGGATCGATCGCCCCTGCTGCCGCGCGATGCCCTTGACCGCGAGCGCGACACCGGAGACCAGGCCCCCGCCGCCGATCGGCACCACGACCGTGTCGACGTCCGGCACCTGGTCGACGATCTCGAGGCCGACGGTGCCCTGCCCGGCGATGATGTCCGGGTGGTCGAACGGCGGGATGAACACCGCGCCGGTCCGGGTGGCGAACTCCTGGGCAGCGGCCAGGGCCTCCTCGACGCTGTGGCCGTGGAGGACCGTGTCGGCGCCGTACTGCCGGGTCGCCTGCAGCTTCGGGAGCGCGACGCCGACGGGCATGAAGATCGTCGCCGGCACGCCGAGCTCACGAGCCGCCAGGGCGACCCCCTGCGCGTGGTTGCCAGCGCTCGCGGCGACGACGCCGCGCCGGCGCTCGTCGGCGTCGAGCGCCGCGAGCCGGTTGTACGCACCACGGATCTTGTACGCACCGGTGCGCTGCAGGTTCTCGCACTTGAGGTGCACGGCCGAGCCGAGGATCTCGCCGAGGAACTGCGATGTCTCCATCGGGGTGACGCGCGCCACACCCTCGACGACCACCCGTGCGGCCTCGACGTCGTCGAGGGTCGGGACCTGCGGCACGGTGCTGGGGATCGTCACCGGACCATCATCGCGTGTCGGCGCACGTCCCGCGACGGGTCGCCGTCGCGGGACGACTCACTCGACGTCGACCGCGGTGCCCTTGTTGGCGGTCGGCTGCTTGTCACTGCCCGGTGCCGGCACGTCGTCGCCGATCTTGTGCCGGTGCCACCGCGACCGCGGGATGACCGTGGTGCCGTGCTCGGGCTTGGCGTCGCGCACGTGGTCGGAGTCCATGTACTTCCAGCGCCCCTGCGCGACGGTCGTGACCATCGAGTTGAGCACGGCGATGAGCGGCACGGCGAAGAACGCGCCGGCGATGCCGGCCAGACCGGAGAACGCCGTGACGCCGAGCACGACCGCGAGCGGGTGCACCTTGACCGCGTTGCCCATGACGAGCGGCTGGAGGATGTGGCCCTCGATCTGCTGCACGAGCAGGACGACGCCGATGACGAGCAAGGCTGCGACGGGGCCGTTGAAGATGAGCGCGACGAAGACCGCGAGGAAGCCGGTGACGATCGCGCCGACCACCGGCACGAACGCCCCGAGGAACACGAACACGGCGATCGGGATGACGAGCGGCAGCCCGCCGAAGAACAGGCCGACGAACCAGGAGCCGAACCCGATGCCCACCGCGTCGGCGAACGCGACGAAGATCTGCACGCGCACGAAGCTCGAGAGCGTGATCCAGCCGGCGACGCCCGCGCCGTCGACCGCCGCGCGGGCCTTGATCGGGAACACCCGAACCGACCATCGCCAGACGTTCTTGCCGTCGATGAGCAGGAAGATCACCGTGAACAGGATGACGAACAGGCCCTCGGCGACGTGCGTCAGGCTCGATCCGGCGCTCGCGACGCCCGACAGGATCGAACTCGAGTGCGCCTGGAGCCAGTTCGTGCCCTGGTCGAGGTAGCCCGAGATGTCCTTCTGCGTCACGCCGAGGCCCGCGCCCGCGATCAGGTCCTTGATGTTGTCGAACTGCGACAGCGTCTGCTTCTTGAGGGACGGGTAGGACGAGACGATCTGGCTCACGACGAGCCAGAGCAGTGCGGCGACCGCGGCGAGCCCGCCGATCAGGCTGATGACGATCGCCGCCCACTTGGGCACGTGGTGCCGCTGCATCCAGTTCGAGATCGGGATGAGGAACGCCGCGATCACGATGCCGACGAGGAACGGGATGAGGATCTCGCTGAACAGCGTCATCAGCCAGATGAAGAGCGCGATCACGCCCACGACGACGAGGATCCGCCAGCTGAACGCACCGGCGATCTGCATGCCGACGGGGACGTTGTCCTCGACGACCGACGCCGGATGCCGTCGCGACGGGACCTGCTCTCGACCTGTCCGCGCCTGCTCGCGACCCGCGGGGCGCGACAGCGCTGGTGCCGGCCGCGTCGTCCGGGCGTCCGGTTGCTTCTTCTTGCCCCATGCCATTGCGCCAGTGTATGAGCGCGTGCCCGTTCGTGTTCCGATCCCGGAATACGATGCGCGCGTTCCGGACGACCGGGAGGCGGCGGGCACGTCGGAGGCCGCCGGTAGCGTTGCGGGCATGGTCCGGACCGCACTCTCCGCCGCCCAGGCACGACGCGTCGCGCTCGGGGCACAGGGCATCGGCCGCGCGGTCCCGGAGGGCGCGGTGTCGAGCCGGACCATCCGCGCCCTCGTCGAGCGGCTGGGGCTCCTGCAGATCGACTCCGTGAACGTGTTCGAGCGGAGCCACTACCTCCCCGTCTTCGCCCGCCTCGGTGCGTACGACAAGGCCCTCCTCGACCGCATGACGATGACGAGGGGCGCCGCCCACCTGGAGTACTGGGCGCACGAGGCCGCGTTCATCCCCCGCACGAGCTGGCCGCTGTTCCGGTGGGCGATGGACACGCGGCGTGCGCGGGACCACGCCGACCACGACGGCTTCGCGGCCACCCACGCGCCACTCCTCCGGGAACTCCTCGCCGTGCTCCGCGCCGAGGGGCCCCTGCCCGCGAGCGCGGTGGAGCACGAGAGCAACGTGCGGCGAGGACCGTGGTGGGGCTGGAGCGACGTCAAGCGGGGGTTCGAGCACCTGTTCCGCTGGGGCGACGTCGTGAGCGCCGGGCGGAGCGGCTTCGAGCGCGTGTACGGCCTGCCGGACCAGGTGCTGTCGGCCGAGGTGCTCGACACGATCCCGGACGAGACCGACGCCGTCCGCACCCTCGTCGAGCGCTCGATCCGGGCCTCCGGCGTCGGGACGCTCGCGGACGTCGCGGACTACCACCGCCTCCGGTCGGACCGGACGCGGTCGGCGCTGCGCGACCTCGAGGACGCCGGGGTCGTCGTGCCCGTCGAGGTCGAGGGCTGGGGCCGCCCGGCGTGGATGCACGCCGACGCCACGGTCCCCCGCCGTGTCGAGGCCGACGCCGTGCTCAGCCCGTTCGACCCCGTCGTCTGGTTCCGGCCGCGCGCCGAGCGCGTCTTCGGCTTCCACTACCGGATCGAGATCTACACACCGGCCCCGAAGCGCGTGTACGGCTACTACGTGTTACCGGTCCTGCAGGACGACCAGGTCGTGGGCCGGGTCGACCTCAAGAGCGACCGCCAGCACGGTGTCCTCCGCGTCCGGACGGCATGGGAGGAACCCGGCCGACACCTCGATCCCGGGCGTCTCGGCGCCCTGCTGCTCCGCACCGCGGACTGGCAGGGACTCGACGCCGTGGCGGTCACCGACCGGGGAACAGCGGCAGCGCGGCTCGCGGACGCCCTCGGTGTGCCGCTCGTGCCGCACGAGGCCGCGGACGACGCCGAGGCCTCGGACTCTCCGCCGGACGGCCCCTGACGACCGCACCCGTCAGAACTGCACGCGCGGGGGTTCGGCGATCGCGGCGGGCTCCGCGGTCTCGAAGAACGGTGCCTCGCGGTACCCGCGGTTCCGCGCGACGGCGGAGCCCGGGAACACGCGGATCTTCGTGTTGAGCTCGCGGACGCTGCCGTTGTAGTAGCGGCGCGCCGACTGGATCTTGTCCTCGGTCGCGACGAGTTCCGACTGCAGCTGCAGGAACGCCTGGCTCGACTGCAGCTGCGGGTAGCCCTCGGCGATGGAGAACACGCGCTTGAGTGCCTTCTGCATGTGCCCCTCCGCCTCCGACGCAGCCGTGGCGTCGCCCGCGCTCAGCGTCTCGGCCCGGGCCTGCGTCACGGTCTCGAACAGACCGTTCTCGTGGGTGGCGTACCCACGGACGGTGTCGACGATCGTCGGGACGAGCTCGGCCCGCCGGTGGAACTGCGTCTCGATCTCACTCCACGCCTGGTCGACCCGGCCCTTCAGGGCCACGAGCGACCTCGACGTGGCCCAGACGGCGATGCCGACGACCACCAGCACGACGACGACCACTCCGACGACGATGAGCGTCGTGACGAGACCGGTGTCCATGGCGAGTACTCCTTCTCCGCGACGGACACGCAGGCACATGTGTCCGTATCGACTATACGGGCGGCACCAGGAGCGCTCGGCCGCCGGGGTACTGGCTCTCGGCTGATTCCCGCGCACCGTTCGGCTGGTTCCCGGGCGCGTGGGCCTTCGTCACGATTTCGCATCGGCTGGATCCGCCGAGCCGAGCGAGTGGTTGACGTCGGCACGCGGGTGACCTCGAATGGGGGGCAGTGGATCAGGGAACACGAGCGGGCCGGGGGGCCGTCGGGTGGCCGGTCGTCCGTCGACCGCCCGCTCGGCGCCGACGCGCCCTGCGGGGGCGACGGGTCGCACTCGTCACCACGGTGCCGCTCGCCGTCGTCGTGGCCCTGCTCGCCGCGGCGGCTCCCGCACGCGCCGCCTCGCCCGACGCGACGGCACGTGCTCCGATCACCACCACCATGTCCCGGGCCGTGCCGACCCAGCCGGCCGGCGCACAGCAGGCAGCGCCGGCCGCCTCGGCGAGCCCGACCGCTCCGACGCCGGTCGCACCGTCGATCGACGACCAGTCGGCCATCACCACCGGAGCCGGCCGGGTCACGGGCCGCGGGACCCCGGACGACCGCGTGCGCGTCGCCGACCCGAGCACGCCCACGGCGTCGGTCTGCTCGACCACCGTGACCGGCGACGGGACGTGGGCGTGCACCGGACCGGTCCGCTCCGGGCCCCGCCAGGTCTTCACCGTCCTCGACACGACGCACGACGACCTGGCGCCCGACGACGCCGCACCCGTCGACGTCCTGACACCGCCGGTCGTCACGACGACGGGCCCGACGACCGGGGGCGTGACCGGCACGGGGTACCCCGGAGCGCGGGTGACGGTGGACGCCGGGAGCGCCTCCCGAACGGCCACGATCGCCTCCGACGGGTCCTGGTACGTCTCCTGGTCCGCCGGGCCCGACGCCCTGACGACGGGGACCTGGACGATGACGGCGACCCAGGCCGCGGATCCGGCGCTGGGGTTCGCCGCGACCGTGCGCAGCACGTCGTCGTCACCGGTGGCCGTCAGCGTCGACCGCACCGCGCCCGTCGCCCCGGTCCTCACGCGTCCCGCGGTCGGCACGCACGTCCGGGCGCAGCCGATCACCGTCGCGGGCACCGGCGAGACCGGCGACACGGTCACGGTGTACGTCGACGGCAATCCGGTGTGCCAGAGCGCGGTCACCGCGACCCGCTGGTCGTGCACCACGGCCGGATCGAGCATCCCGGACGGCACACGCAGCTTCGCGGCGGGACAGCGCGACGCGGCGGGGAACCTCTCGCCGGTGTCAGCCGGGCGCGCGGTGGTCGTCGGGGGCGCCCTGACCGACGCACCGAGCGGCGGTCCGACGTCGTCCGGCGGCGACGGGGGCGGCACGTCCGGCGCGGCGCCCTCGTCACCGCACGCGACGGGACGGGCCGAACCGGGCCTCCCGGGCGGTTCGGCCCGTGGTGGCCCCGGGTCCGGCGGATCCGGGTCCGGCGCGTCCGGGTCCGGTACGGGCGGGTCCGGTACGGGCGGCGGACCCGGTGGCGCGACCGGCGACGACGCGAGCGGTACCGGCGGTGGCGGTGCGGGCGCCCGACCCGACGACGGTTGGACGGCGGCGACCGCCTACGACGCACACGTGCCGAGCATCCCGGCGAGCGTCTCGCTGCGGACCCTCGTGCTGGTGCTCGTCGGGGTCGCCGCGTTCCTCGTGCTCGTCGCGGTGCCGCTCACACTGCTCGCCCGGTCCACCCGCGGCCGGTTCCGGTGGCGTCTCGCACGGTTGACCGGGCGGAACCGCCCCGTCGCCTCGACCGCCGAGGGCACGGGGGCGCTCCCGACGTGGGCCGCGGTGTCCGTGTCGGCCGGCGTCGCCAGCCTGCTGACGCTGTTCGCCACCGGCATCGCCGCGGAGCCGCGCTACGCCCGCCTCGCGATCGCGGTCGTCCTCGGGACCGCCGTGCTCGCGGTCGCCGTGGTGGTCGCCGCACGATGGAGCGCGGGACCGTCCCGCGACGCCGTCGTCGTCCGGGTCTCCCCGGCCCTCGTGGTCGCGGCGCTCGTCGCGTGCCTCCTCACCCGGAGCGCGCACCTCGCACCCGCGGTGCTGCTGGGCGTGCTCGTCGTCCCCTCGGTCGGCGTCGGTGGACGCGATCCGCTCCCGCACCGGCACGTCCGACTCCCGCGCAGGGTCGTCGCCCTGGGCACCGACGGGGCGAGCGCGAGGAGCGCGACCGTGCAGACGGGCGCGCTCCTCGCGCTCGCGGCGATCGGCTGGCTCCTGTGCAGCGTCAGCGCCGGAGCCGGGTTCTGGCACCAGTTCCTGTCCGAGTTCGCCACCACCCTCTGCGTCGGCGGCCTCGGGTCGGTCGTGACCACGCTCCTCCCCGTCGCCGGGTCGGCCGGCGCCGCACTGTGGGCGACGTCCCGCGCGCGCTACGCCGCCGTCGCGACCGTCCCCGTGGCGCTCGCGGTGGCCGTGTACTCGGGCTCGACCGGCACGCACCTGTCCCTCGCGACCGTCGGGGTCACCATGGGCGGCTGCGCCGCGGTGGCGGTCGCCGTCTGGACCTGGACCCGCGTCGTCGAGCCCGCCCTGCGCGACTGACGGGAGGCCCGACCGGCCGTCCGCGGATCGACCCGCCCCGGCGGTCCCCCGCGATACGCTGACGGACGGTGCGTCGGAGCCCGCCGACGCGCCGACGAGCTGGAGCGACCATGAGCACCGACACCGACCGCACACCGGACACGACGACGCCGTACGACCCCACCCGCTTCCGCGGGGTGTTCGAGGGGCAGTACACCTACGCCAACGGCTTCGCCCGCAACGTGCACCGGTTCGCCGATCGGCCGGCCCTGCGCGATCCGTCCTCCGGACGCTCCTGGACCTACGCCGAGCTCGGCGACGCCGTCGACCGCGTCGGTGGGTGGCTCGTCCGGAACGGCGTCGGACGCGGTGCCGTCGTCATGGCGGAGCTGTTCAACGGTCCGGAGCTCGCGATCGCGTACCTGGCGTGCCACCGCATCGGCGCCGTGTTCTCGCCCACCAACTTCCGCCTGGCCCCCGCCGAGGTCGCGTACATCATCGACGACTCGGCACCGGTCGTGCTCCTCCACGACGCCGCGCGGACCGGGGACATGACCGACGCGCTCGCCACCGCCACCCACGCTCCCGCGCGGGTCGTGGTGGTCGGGGCCGACGGGACGTCCGCGGACACCGAGTCGTTCGAGACCCTGCTGGCGGCCGAGCCCGTCACGCACCTCGAACTCGCGGAGCGCGACGACGCACGGCCGCGGACCACCTACGACGAGACCACACGCCTGTACACGTCGGGCACGACCGGACGGCCGAAGCCCGTGCCGCTGCCGAGCCTCGTCGAGGTGCTCAGCGCACACGACGTCATCATGCACTTCCCGCTGACGCCGTTCGACAAGACGCTCAACATGTCGCCGCTGTTCCACCGGGGTGGCCTGTACTCCGGCGGCCCCAACCCCGTGTTCTACGTCGGAGCGGAGCTCACCACCCTCCGGCACTTCGACGCGGACGTGGTGCTCGACCTCGTCCAGTCCGAGCGGTTGACGTTCCTCATCGGCGCCCCGACGAACCTCGTCCAGCTCGCCGACGCGCAGGAACGCCACGCCCGGGATCTGTCGTCGCTCCACGGCATCGTCACGATGGGCGCTCCGCTCGACCGTGCCGCCGCGCTGCGGTTCCAGGAGCTGCTGACCCCGCGGATCTTCAACGGGTACGGCACCACCGAGACCTTCTGGAACACGTTCCTGCGGCCGGAGGACTTCCCCGACGGCGCTGGTTCCACCGGCCGTGCGTCCACCGACGACGACGTGGCGGTGGTCCAGGTGTACGCCGACCGCCTCGCCGATCCGACGGACACGGTCGCCAAGGACGGCACCGAGATCGGTGAGTTCGCGGTCCGCACCGTCAAGTCGGGCTACTCGTACCGGAACCCGCAGCTCGAGGACGAGAAGTTCTCGGACGGCTGGTTCTACCCGGGCGACCTCGCCACCTGGGACACCCAGGAGCGGGTGACGATCGTCGGGCGCAAGGACGACATGATCATCTCCGGCGGCGAGAACGTCCACCCGGTGCAGGTCGAGGCCGTGCTCGGGGAGCACCCCGGCGTCGCCGACTCGGTCGTCGTGGGCGTGCCCGACGAGCGGTGGGGCGAGGTCGTCACCGCCTACGTCGTCCGCAGGCCCGGCGACGGTCTGCCCGAGGACGACGCGGCAGCGGCAGCCGCGCTCGAGTCGTTCACCGGATCCCACCCCGCCCTCGCCCGCTACAAGCGCCCCCGGCTGTACCGGTTCGTCGACAGCATCCCCTACAACGCGACCGGCAAGAAGGTGCACTACGTCGCCAAGGCGACGGCGGCCGAGGACCACGCGGCCGGGCTGCTCATCGCGCCCTGACCCACTGCCCACCGGTCGGGAGGCGCGGGACCGGCTCGCCCCGCGCCTCCCGACCGCACCACTGACGGTGCTGCAGCCCCGCGTCTGGGTCAGCGGTGCGCTGGGACGTCCGCGCGCGGTGTCACGGAGGCACGCGTGCCGGTCAGCCGCGAGGGCGCCGTGAACAGCCAGGGGAACCGGAGCCGCTCGAGGACGATGCCGAGCAGGATCGGACCGACGACGCCCGCGAGCGTGCCGACGACCACGTGGACGACCGGGTCCTGGACGCCGAGGTGCGACAGGACGATCCGGGTGCCCGACGCGAACGTGATGCTCGCGAGGAAGATCTCGAGCGTGCGGCGGCCGACCGCACCGACCCAGGTCAGCCACGACACGGCCGCGAGCAGCCGGGAGACCGCGATCACCGCCACGAGGCCGACCAGGGTCGTGAGCAGACCGAGCGCGACCGCCACCACCCCGTGGTGGTCGCCGGCACTCGGGGTCGGCGTGCCCTCGGTCGTGCCGAACACCAGGGCGACGAAGGCCACGGTCCCGACGAGCGCGACGACACCCACCACGGGCATCCGCACGCGCGCGATGAACTCGATCACGCGGCGCGCGCCGATGCACACGCCGAGGAAGAAGAACACCCAGATCCCGAGGCCCTGGACGAGGGCGACCCCCAGGTCCGTGCCCCAGCCCGCGATGCTCACGACGAGCGCTCCCACGATGCTGGCGATCATGACGGCACGGGACCGCCACGGGCGGACGAGCGCGGCCACCGTCGACACGGCCACGAGCCACGGCAGGAACCAGAGCTGCCCGTCCGGGTGCAGCAGGTCGAGTGTGCTCGTGATGCTCGTGGGCGAGTTCACGAGGGCGCCGGCAGCCAGTTTCACCACGCCCTGCACGAGCGACCACACGACGTAGACGTAGATGAACAGCACGTCGCGGCTGCGGAGGTACCGGCCGACGCCGTCACGATCGACGGCGCGAGCGACGAACAGGCCGCTGATGAACGCGAACACCGTGAGGTGCACGCTGTACAGGAGGCGGTCGGTGTCGATGTAGCCCACCGCGTGGCGGTCGAGGATGTGTGCGGACGCCAGTCCGCGCAGGACGTGGCCGAGCACGATCATGGTGATCGCGATGCCACGGGCGATGTCGAGGGTCGCGTCTCGGGTCGACGCGGTTCGGGTTCGGGTCGTCACGATCCGCAGCCTAGGGGGTGACGGGCCGTCGCGGGGGTGCCGGCGGTGTTCGGTGCCCCCGGAGGGATTCGAACCCTCAACTCGGCGATTTTAAGTCGCATGCCTCTGCCGTTGGGCCACGGGGGCGGCGCGGGCCAGCCGCGCACCGAGCGTTGCTCGGGAACGCGTTCCAGCCTAGATCGTCGGCACTCCGGACGCGGACGAGGCGGCCACCCCGTGGGTGACCGCCTCGATCGTGGTCGATCCGCTGGCGCGGACGGAGTCGGCTACTCCGCCTTCGCGCTGACCGGCGCCGAGTCCGCGGCCGGCTCGGCGACGGGCTGGGACGCGGCAGCGGCGTCGGCCTTCGGCGCAGCGGCCTTCTTGGCGGCCGGCTTGCGCGTGGTCGTCTTCGCGGCGGGCGCGGCGTCGTCCTTCTTGACGTCCTTCGAGACGTCGTCCGCGGGGGTCGCGTAGACCGGGCCCGACGCACCCTCGGGCGTGCCGGCCTCGGGCATCGGGGGCTTCGGGCGCGACGCGAACGTCTCGAACGCGGCACGCGGGGTCTCGCGGTCGTCGAGCGAGACGATGTCGCGGCCGAACATCGTGCCGGTGAGCCAGTCGCCGACCACGCGGACCTTGCGCTCCCACGACGGCATGGCCAGGCCGTGGTACCCGCGGTGCGCGCCCCAGGCGAGGAAGCCCTTCATCGCGAACTTGCCCGACTGGAACACACCGATGCCGAGGCCGAGGCCCGCCACCGCGCCGAGGTTCTCGTGCTTGTAGTCCTTCGGCTCCTCACCGCGGATGACCGCGACGAGGTTCTTCGCCAGCTGCTTGGCCTGGCGGACCGCGTGCTGGGCGTTCGGCACGCACATGCCGCCCACACCGCCGCCCGTGAGGTCCGGCACCGCCGCGACGTCACCGCAGGCCCAGGCGTCCGCGACGATCCCGTTGTCGTCCACGACACGGAGGTCCGGCTGCACACGGATGCGTCCGCGCGGCTCGAGCGGGAGGTCGGTGCCCTTGACCATCGGGTTCGCCATGACGCCCGCGGTCCAGATGATGAGGTCGGACTCGACGGTCTGGATCTCGCCCTCGTTCGGCTTGAGCTGGCAGACGCCGCCGACCGCCGAGGCGAGCTGCGTGTCGAGGTGGACCTCAGCGCCGCGCTCGGCGAGGTTCTTGAGGACCCAGTGGCTGGTCTCCAGGGAGACCTCGGGCATGATGCGCCCCATCGCCTCGACCAGGTGGAAGTGGGTCTCGTCGAACGAGATGGTCGGGTAGTTGCGGAGCAGGTTCGTGGCGAACGACCGCAGCTCGGCGAAGATCTCGATGCCGGCGAAGCCACCGCCGACGACCACGACGGTGAGGAGACGCTCGCGCTCCGGGCCGGCGGGCAGGTTCGCGGCCTTCGCGAAGTTCGTGAGGATCTTGTCGCGGATAGCGGCGGCTTCCTCGATGGTCTTGAGGCCGATGGCCTCCTCGGCGACGCCGGCGATCGGGAACGTGCGCGAGACGGCACCGGCGGTCATGACGAGCGTGTCGTAGGTCTCCTCCCACGGCTCACCGACCTGCGGCGTGATCGTCGCGGTCTTCGTGGCGTGGTCGACCTTGGTGACCTTGGCCGTGACGACACGCGTCTTGCCGAGGTGCCGACGGTGCGCGACCACCGCGTGCCGCGGCTCGATCGACCCGGCCGCGACCTCCGGCAGGAACGGCTGGTAGGTCATGTAGGGCAGCGGGTCCACCATCGTGACCTCGGCCTCGCCCGGGCGGAGCGCCTTCTCGAGCTTCCATGCTGTGTAGAAGCCGGCGTAGCCGCCGCCGACGATGAGGATCTTGGGCACGAGTGATGTCTCCTTGGATGGGGGTTTGCCGAGAGTTTACTCTCTGCCTCCGCCCACCCCGACTCCGCCGTCGTCCACCCCATCGTACGTCACGCAGGCGCACCGCTCGGGGCTCCAGGCCGCCCGTTCGAGCGCGAGGTCGCCGATCGGGTTCACGCCCGGCCCCGCGGCGAGGGCGTGCCCCACGAGCGCGTGCAGGCACTTCACCCGGTTCGGCATGCCGCCCGCGGTGACCCCCGCGATCTCCGCGACGACCTCGATCGACTCGCGGTCCGCCAGGTACGCCTCGTGCGCGGCACGGTACGCGTCGGCCACGGACTGCTCCTCGAGGAGGGCCGCGAGCTCCGGCATCGCACCCGTCGCCTCGAGCGTCGACACCGCGGCCGTCGCCGCGGGGTGCGTCAGGTAGTACAGGGTCGGGAAGGGCGTGCCGTTCGACAACCGGGGCTGCGTCGCCACCACCGTCGGCGCACCGCACACGCAGCGCGCCGGGATGCCGATGACGTCACGCGCGGGACGCCCGAGCTGGGCCGAGACGACGGCGACGTCACGGGCGGTGGGCGGATCGAACGGAGGAGTTGCCACGGGACGGTGATCCTACCCGGTGCACGATCCGTCCTCGGGCCGTCCGGCGCTGGGTACCCGCAGGTCGGCGCACGATGCCCGCGCGATCAGCGCCCGGCGCCCGTGCCCGCGGTCGCACCCGTGGTCGGCGTCCCACTGCCCGAGACGTCCGGGGCGACGAGCTCGGACGTCGTCTTCTCGGTCAGCCCGGACTCGAGCACCGACGACAACATCGCCTGCACCCAGTCGACCTTCGGCGTCTGGAGCTTCGAGCTCACGGGGGTGCCCGAGTCGGTCGTCACGGCACTGGTCGAGCCCGACGAGGCCCCGCTCCCAGCGCCCATGACGAGGTAGCTCGTCTCGCCCGGGTACACGTAGAGCAGGCGATCGCGCGCCTGGGCCTCGATGTAGGCGGGGTCGTCCCACCGCGCCACGTCCCGCTTCTTCGTCGCGACGTCCGCACGCTGCGCGGCGACCTGCTGCTCCTTCTGCGCGATCTCCTGCTGCTGCTGGATCAGCGTCCGCAGCGACGGCGCGAGCACCACGACGAACAGCACGACGATGCCGAGCATGAGGACGCTGAAGCCCGAGAACCGGATGTTCCGGAACCAGGCGCCGGACGGACTCGTGGCCGCGGGCATCGCGATCGGCACGCGACGGACGCGGGGCTTCGTCGAGGGCATGGAGCGACGATAACCCGGGCGCCGGTCCGGTCGGGGCAGCGGCACGGTCCGGACCCGTCCCCCGATGCCACGCGCAACCGACCACCGAGGACGCCGGGCACTGCCTCCCGCGCCCGTGCTCACGCCGGTGACTCCACTGAGGCGTCGTCCGCCGGCCGACACGCGGAACGGCCCCCGGGCCTCCCGGTCGGGAGGCCCGGGGGCCGGAGCCGGAGCGGCACCCGTTGGTCCGACGGTCGGACCAGCGGGTGCTCAGCTCACAGGTGGGCGCTGCGCGGGAACGAGTTGCGGCCGGCGTACACGGCGGCGTCGCCCAGCTCCTCCTCGATCCGGAGGAGCTGGTTGTACTTGGCGACGCGGTCCGAGCGGGCCGGCGCACCGGTCTTGATCTGGCCGCCGTCCACCGCGACCGCGATGTCGGCGATCGTCGTGTCCTCGGTCTCGCCCGAGCGGTGGGACAGGATCGCGGTCATGCCGCTGCGCTGTGCGAGCGCGACGGCGTCGAGGGTCTCGGTCAGGGTGCCGATCTGGTTCACCTTGACGAGGATCGAGTTCGCCGCCCGCTCCTGGATCCCCTTGGCGAGGCGCTTCGGGTTCGTCACGAAGAGGTCGTCACCGACGATCTGCACCTTCGACCCGAGCTCGGCGGTGAAGTGCGTCCAGCCCTCCCAGTCGTCCTCGGCGAGCGGGTCCTCGATGGTGACGAGGGGGTAGTTGCCCACGAGGTCCACGAAGTACTGCGTGAACTCCTCGCTCGAGAGCTGCCCGCCCTCGAACGCGTACGTGCCGTCGGCGTAGAACTCCGTCGAGGCGACGTCGAGGCCGAGCGCGATGTCCTTGCCGGGGGTGAACCCGGCCTTCTCGATCGCGGCGACGAGGAAGTCGAGCGCGGCACGGTTCGAGGCGAGCTCCGGGGCGAACCCGCCCTCGTCGCCGAGGCCGGTGGCGAGTCCCTGCTTCTTCAGCTCGCCCTTGAGCGCGTGGTAGGTCTCGACGCCCCACCGGAGGGCCTCGGAGAAGGACGACGCGCCGTAGGGCACGAGGAAGAACTCCTGGATGTCGACGTTCGTGTCGGCGTGGGCGCCGCCGTTGACGACGTTCATGAGCGGCACGGGCAGGGTGTGCGCGTTCGGGCCGCCGAGGTAGCGGAACAGGGGCAGGTCGGCGGAGTCCGCCGCGGCGCGGGCGACCGCGAGCGAGGCGCCGAGGATCGCGTTCGCGCCGAGGCGGGACTTGTTCTCGGTGCCGTCGAGCTCGATGAGCGCCGCGTCCACGAGACGCTGGTCGGTGGCGTCGAAGCCCTCGAGCGCCGGGCCGATCTCGTCGAGGACACCCTCGACGGCCTTGAGCACGCCCTTGCCGCCGTAGCGTCCGGCGTCGCCGTCACGCAGCTCGTAGGCCTCGAACGCGCCGGTCGAGGCGCCGGACGGGACCAGGGCGCGCGAGACCACGCCGTCGTCGAGGAGCACCTCGACCTCGACGGTCGGGTTGCCTCGGGAATCGAGGACTTCGCGTGCTCCAACGGCATCGATCACGGCCACGGGGTACTCCTAACAAGCGGTAGTGGTGGTTGGACGAATCCGGGACCGATCCTAGCGAGCGGGGTCACTCGAGCGGTCGGAAGGCGAGGTCCTCGAGGGTGCTGTCGGTGTCCACCGTCGCGAAGGCGGTGAACCCCGCGGCGGCGAGCCCGGCCAACAGGTTCTTCATGTTCTTGGTCCGGCGTTCGAGGCGCACCCGGGCGTGGCCGGCCAGGACCTCATGCTTGAGCGCGGCGAGGCGGGCGGGCGGGACGTCGCGGTCGTGGACGAGCACGACGGCGTCGGCGGTGGCGTCCTCGGGCAGCGTCACGAGGTCGACGAGGCGCTCGAACCCGAGCGAGAACCCGACCGCGGGGACGTCCTGGCCGAGGAAGCGCCCGATCATGCCGTCGTACCGCCCACCACCGCCGAGGCTGTACCCGAAGTCGGGGTGCGCGACCTCGAAGATGGTGCCCGTGTAGTACCCCATGCCCCGGACGAGCGTCGGGTCGAACTGCAGTCGCACGCCGGGCAGGGCCGCACGCAGGGCCTGCAGGTCCCCGAACGCCTCGGCGTCGAGCCAGTCGGCGCCCACGACGCTGTCCCAGTCGGCCGTCGCGAGGTCGCGCAGCACGGCCTCGAGCTCGGAGGCGTCGTGTCCGGCCAGCCCCGGCAGTGCCACGAGTTCGCGCGCGACGCCGTCGGGGCCGATCTTGTCGAGCTTGTCGACGACGACGAGGGCGGCGTCGGCATCGGGCCCGTCGACGCCCCACGAGCCGAGCAGCGCCACGAGGATCCGCCGGTCGTTGACGCGGATGGTGGTCCCGGTGATGCCGAGGGCGTCCACGGCGTCGGTCGTCGCGCGGATGAGCTCGATCTCGGCGAGCGGCCCGGCCTCACCGAGGATGTCGATGTCGCACTGCACGAACTGCCGGTAGCGGCCCTTCTGCGGACGCTCCGCGCGCCAGACGGGCGCGATCTGCACGGACCGGAACACCGTCGGCAGCTCGGAGCGGTGGCTCGCGTAGAACCGGGCGAGCGGGACCGTGAGGTCGAACCGGAGTCCGAGGTCGGCCAGGTCGAGCGGCGCCTCGGCGACGCGGAGGTCCTCGACGGTGAGCCCCCGACGCATCACGGCGAAGGCCAGCTTCTCGTTGTCGCCGCCGAGGCCCGCGTGCAGCCGCGAGGCGTCCTCGACGACGGGGGTCTCGATCTCGTCGAAGCCGTGTCGCGTGTACACGCCACGGATCACGCCGAGCACGTGGTCACGGCGCGCCTTCTCGGCTGGGAGGAAGTCCCGCATCCCGCGGGGAGCCGTCACGACAGTCGCCATGGCCCCATCTTCGCAGAGCGCTTGCCGCCGCGCCGTCGGCGATGATATGCTGTATTCCAGTCGATCACCGCTCCACTGATCCATCACGGTGGTCGATCGTCCGCCCTCGTGGCGGGCCGCGGGGGGCCAGTGCTGCGGACTCCCGCGTCCGGCGTGGCGGCTGCGTGCCGCGGTCGCCGCGCGGAGGGCGCCCTCCTTTTCGGGTTGGGAGGGCGCCCTCACCTCGTCGTGTCGCCATGCGTCCGACGCCCGGGCCCCAGGTCGCGCTCGGAGCCCCGCTGCACTCAGCGCGACCGCTCGCGCTCCGTCGCGCGGCCAGCCGCCTCGAGCGCGACGACCGCAGCGCGGAGGCTCGCCACCGGGTCGACGCCGTCCGCCCGGGCCGCCCCGATCCGGTCGAGGAGCTCACCGCCCCACGCGGGATCGACGGCACCGTGACCGTCCGAGCCGTCGGTCACCCCGGGCGTACGGTCCTGCCGAGCGGCATCCGCGACGGCCTGCGCGAGGGGCACGGCACCGAGGCCGTGCTCGTCGATCCGCTCGAGGAGCTTCACGGACCGCTCGAGTGGCGGCATCGCCCGGGGCACGCCGTCGAACACGCTCGTGCGCGCTGCCTTCTCGGCCGACTTCGCCGCGCGCCACACCCGGACCACGTCGGCGAACGTCTCCGCGTGCTCGTCGCCGAACACGTGCGGATGGCGGCGGACCATCTTCTCGCGAGCGTGCTCGGCGACGTCGGCGAGCGTGAACGCGCCGCGACGCTCGGCGATCCCCGCGTGGAGCACGACCTGGTACAGCACGTCGCCGAGCTCCTCGCGGATCTCGACGTCGTCGTCCACGTCGATCGCGTCGACGAGCTCGTACGACTCCTCGACCGCGTACGCCGCCAGGCTCCGGTGGGTCTGCGCGCGGTTCCACACGCAGCCGTCCGGGGCGAGCAAGCGATCGACCACGGCGGCGAGGGCCTCGACGACCGCGGCTCGGTCGGCGGGGTCGGCCTGGTCCTCCTGATACGGGGTCATGCTCCATCGTCGCACCGACGCTCGCCCAGCACGGCGGTCCCCGGCGGTAGGCTGACCGGGGCGTGTCGGGAAGTCTGGTCGACGGACCATCGACCGACCCCAACGAGACGGAGTCACCGTGCCCGCCATCGTCCGCTCGGAGCGCTTCAGCGCCGTCGCCCTGCTCACCGCCGCGGTCCTCGGACTCGCCGCCGCGAACTCCCCCCTCGGGCCAGGACTCGAGCACCTGCTGGCGCTCCACACACCCTGGTCCGCGGTCGGACTCGACCTGTCGATCGCACACTGGGTCAGCGACGGGCTGCTCGTCGCGTTCTTCCTGCTCATCGCGATCGAGCTCAAGCACGAGCTGACGATCGGGCAGCTGTCGGATCCCCGGACCGCGATCGTGCCCGCGATCGCCGCCGTCGGGGGTGTCGTCGTGCCGGCGGTGCTCTACCTGGCGGTCACGCAGGGCAGCGGGCTCGAACACGGCTGGCCGATCCCCACCGCGACCGACATCGCGTTCGCACTCGGGATCCTCGCGATCTTCGGCCGCGGGCTGCCGTCACGCCTCCGGGTGTTCCTCCTGGCGCTCGCGGTGCTCGACGACCTCATCGCGATCGTCATCATCGCGGTCGTCTTCGCGCACGGCACCGACCTGGGACTCCTCGGGCTGGCGGTCGTGGCCCTCGCGGCGTTCGCGGTGCTGGCCCGGTCCCTGCGCCGCGTCGGGCGTGCCCGGCCGGCGATCGTGGTCGGCCTCGTCGTGCTCGGCGTCGTCACGTGGTGGCTCGTCCTGCACTCGGGGGTCCACGCGACGATCGCCGGGGTGGCACTCGGGCTGGTGCTCCCCCGGCGCGCCGGGCACACGGTCCGGCACGCTGTCGAACCCTGGTCGAACGGGGTCGTCCTGCCGGTGTTCGCGTTCACCTCGGCCGCGGTCGCCGTGCCCGCGGTGGGGTTCGGTGCGCTGTCGCCGGCGTTCTGGGCGATCGTGCTCGCACTCCCGGTGGGCAAGGTCGTCGGCATCACGCTCTTCGGCGGGGTCGCGACCCAGGTGTTCCGGCATCCTGAGCGCCCGACGTTGTCGCTCTCGGCGGTCGCGACCGTCGGCGTCCTCGGCGGGGTCGGGTTCACCGTCTCGCTGCTCATGAACGAACTCGCGTTCGTGCGCACGCCGCGGGTCGCGGACCAGGGCACGCTCGCGGTCCTCGTCGGCTCGGGCGTCGCGATGGTGGCGTCGGCCGTCGTCGTCGCGCTCGGGGCACGCCGTGCGCGGTCCGAGCGCGCGGCCGCTCCGGGCGCGCCCTGACCAGAGCACGATCCGGCGGTTCCGCCCCGGGCCCGGCCGGACGGGAGGCGCGGGGCGGGCCCGTACCGTGCCTCCCGACCGGCGGTCCCGCCCCCCGCCTACGCGGCCGGCGCCTGCTCGGGCACGTTGGCGCCGTAGATCGCCGTGAGGATCGACTCCACCCAGTCGATGAGCGCATCGTCCGGTAGCGGCTCGCCGTTCCGCTTCGGGAGCGGGATGCTCGTCGCGTTCTGCTGGGCGAACCACCGCGACCCCGGGAACATGCGGGTGAGCCGGACCTGCTGGGAATCGGCGAGCTCCTTGCCCGCGACCCGGAGGTTCGACCCCATCACGACGACGTCGGACAGGCCGACCTGCTGCGCCATGCGCCGGAGCCGCGAGACCTCGATGAGCGTCGTGACCGCCTTCGGGGGCGTGCCGTACCGGTCGGTGAGCTCGTCGAGCACCATGTCGATCGCGGCGTCCTGCGCCGAAGGAGCCGACGCGGCCGAGAGCTTCTGGTACGCCTCGAGCCGGAGACGCTCGCTCTCGACGTAGTCGTCGGGGATGCGGGCGTCGACCGGGAGCTCGAGGCGGAGTTCCGTCTGCCCCTCGGCGACGTCGCCGCGGAACTGCCCGACGGCCTCGCCGATCATCCGGAGGTAGAGGTCGAACCCGACCCCCGCGATGTGACCGGACTGTTCGCCACCGAGCAGGTTGCCCGCTCCGCGGAGCTCGAGGTCCTTGAGGGCGACCTGCATGCCCGCACCGAGCTCGTTGTTCGCCGCGATGGTCTCGAGGCGGTCCTGCGCGGTCTCGGACAGGGGCTTGTCGGCGTCGTAGAGGAAGTACGCGTACCCGCGCTCGCGCCCGCGGCCGACACGACCCCGGAGCTGGTGCAGCTGCGACAGCCCGTACTTGTCAGCGCGGTCGATGATGAGGGTGTTCGCGTTCGCGATGTCGAGGCCGGTCTCGATGATCGTGGTCGACACGAGGACGTCGAACTTGCGCTCCCAGAAGTCGACCATCACCTGCTCGAGGGCCTGCTCGGACATCTGGCCGTGCGCGACCGCGATCCGGGCCTCGGGCACGATCTCGGCGAGGTGCGCGGCGGTGCCCTGGATGTCCTTGACGCGGTTGTGCACGTAGAACACCTGGCCCTCGCGGAGCAGCTCCCGCCGGATCGCCGCCGCGACCTGCATGTCCGACTGCGGCCCGACGAAGGTCAGGATCGGATGGCGGTCCTCGGGCGGGGTGGCGAGGGTCGACATCTCGCGGATGCCGGTCACGGCCATCTCGAGTGACCGCGGGATCGGGGTCGCGCTCATGGCGAGGACGTCGACGTTCGTCTTGAGCTTCTTGAGCTGGTCCTTGTGCTCGACGCCGAAGCGCTGTTCCTCGTCGATGATCACGAGGCCGACGTCCTTGAACTGCACCTGCTGGGACAGGATGCGGTGCGTCCCGATCACGATGTCGACCGTGCCGTCGGCGAGGCCCGCGATGGTCTCCTTGGATTCCTTCTCGGTCTGGAACCGGCTCAGGGCGCGCAGGTGCACGGGGAACCCGGCGAAGCGTTCCTGGAAGGTCTCGAAGTGCTGGCGGACCAGCAGCGTGGTCGGCACGAGGACCGCGACCTGCTTGCCGTCCTGCACGGCCTTGAACGCGGCGCGGATCGCGACCTCGGTCTTGCCGTAGCCGACGTCGCCGGACAGCAGGCGGTCCATCGGGATCGGCCGCTCCATGTCGGCCTTGATCTCGTCGATCGTGGTGAGCTGATCGGGCGTCTCGGCGAACGGGAAGGCTTCTTCGAGCTCGCGCTGCCAGGGGGTGTCCGGCCCGAAAGCGTGGCCCTTCGACGCCATCCGCGCCGAGTAGAGCTTGACGAGCTCCACCGCGATGTCGCGGACCGCCTTGCGCGCCTTGCTCTTGGCCGACGCCCAGTCGCTGCCGCCCATCTTGCTCAGCGTCGGGGCCTCGCCGCCGACGTAGCGCGAGAGCTGGTCGAGCTGGTCCGTCGGCACGTAGAGCTTGTCGCCCGGGTACCCGCGCTTCGATGGCGCGTACTCGAGCACGAGGTACTCGCGCTGCGTCTTGACCGCGTTCCGACCACCCGACGAGACCTCGCGCGAGACGAGCTCGACGAACTTGCCGATCCCGTGCGTGGTGTGCACGACGACGTCACCCGGCTTGAGCTGCAGCGGGTCGACGACGTTCTTCCGGCGGCTGGCGAGCTTCTTCACCTGCCGGGCTCCCTGCTGGGCGCTCCGGCCGTAGAACTCGGCCTCGGACATCACGAGCAGGCGGAGTTCCGGCACGGCGAACCCGTGCTCGACCGACGCGGTCGTGAGCAGCACGGCGCCGGGCTCCGGGGGCTCGGTGACGTCCTCGACCTGGGCGGCGACGCCGGCGTCCGCGAGGACCTGCACGGCACGCTCGACCAGACCGGCGCCCTGCGCGGTGACCACGACGGACCAGCCGTCTCGCGTGCGCTCGGCGACGTGCTCGACCGCGCCCTCGGCGCTGCCGGTGAAGCTCGGGACGGTCTCGGCAGGCACGCGGAGGTAGTCGCCCGCCGACTCGACCGCCTGCTCGTCGGTGAGGTCGGCACCGGAGTCGAACGGCGACACCGTCCACCAGGTGCGGTCGCCGCGGGACTGCTTGAGCGCCCCGAGGGACAGGAAGTTGCCGGCGTCGAGGTCGATGGGGGCCTGCGCCCCGGCGGTCGCCGCACTCCACGCGGCCTGCAGGAACTCCTGGTTCGTCTCGGCCAGGCTGTGCGCCCGGGCGACGACACGCTCGGGCGAGAACACCGCGACGACCGCCGAGGACGGCAGGTAGTGGGTGACGGGCACGAGGCGGTCGACCAGGGCGGGCGCGAGGGACTCCATGCCCTCGACCGGGATGCCCTCGGCGATCTTGGCGAGCATCTGGGACAGGCTCGGGAACTCGTGGAGCATCTCGCGCGCCCGCTGCCGGACGCTCTCGCCGAGCAGGAGCTCGCGGCTCGCGGTGAGCTCCACCTGCCCGAGGTCCTCGTCCGTCGAGCGCTGGTCCGCGACGCTGAACGCCTTGATCGCGTCGATCTCGTCGCCGAAGAAGTCGATGCGGACCGGGTGGTCGGCCGTCGGAGGGAAGACGTCGAGGATGCCGCCGCGGACCGCGAACTCGCCACGGCGGGACACGAGGTCGACCCGGGCGTAGGCGAGGTCGACGAGGGCGCCGGCGAGCTGCGTGAGGTCGTTGCCCCGCGAGTTCGTCCGGAGCACCAGGGGTGCCATCGCGGTCATGTTGTCCGCGATGGGCTGGAGCGCGGCGCGCACGCTCGCCACGACGACGATCGGCCCACGGGGTTCGCCCCGGTCGGCGGCGGCCTGCCAGTCGGCGAGGCGCCGCAGGGTGTTGATGCGCGTGCCGACCGTCTGCGCGCTCGGGCTCAGGCGCTCGTGCGGCAGGGTCTCCCACGCGGGGAACTCGAGGACCTCGGCCTCGGGCACGTAGCACCGGACGGCGTCACGCACGCCCTCGGCCTCGCGCCCGGTGGCGGTGATCACGAAGGCGCACTGCGGGCCGTTCCGCTCGGCGAGCAGTGCCGCCAGCAACGGGACGCGGAGGCCGTCGACGACGGAGAAGTCGGCGTCACGCGGGGCGGCGGCGAGGACACGATCGAACGCGGAGGCGCGCGAGAGCGCAGGGATGATGCCCGAGATCGTCACTCATCCGATGGTACCGGCGCCCTCCGACAGGCGATCCGGCCCACCGCGTGCTGTGGGCGAACGGAAGGGAGATGGGCGGGCGCACACCGAGCCTCCCGGTCGTCCTAGGACGGTCAGGCCGGCGCGTGGAACCGCTGCTGCGCGGCGAGGAGGCCGTCGGTCGCGATCGCCTCGACCGCGTCGGCGGCCTCGGCGAGGAGCGACGGCAGCACCTTGCGCTCGGTCGACGAGAAGTCACGGAGCACGTAGTCGGCCGGGTCCTGCCGACCGGGCGGGCGGCCGATACCGACGCGGACCCGAGCGAACTCGTTCGTCCCGCAGGCCTTGATGATGTCGCGGAGGCCGTTGTGCCCGCCGTGCCCGCCACCGGATTTGAGCCGGAGCGTGTCGAACGGCAGGTCGAGCTCGTCGTGCACGACGACGAGATCGGCGGGCGTCAGACCGTAGAACGACAGGGCAGCCGACACCGGGCCGCCGGACGTGTTCATGAACGACGCGGGCTTGACCAGGATGAGCTTCGGCCCACCCGGGGCCGGGCGGCCCTCGGCGACCTGCGCGGGGGTCTTGTGCTTCCGGAAGGTCGCACCGATCCGCACCGCGAGGTCGTCGAGGACCATCTGTCCGACGTTGTGCCGGTTGCCGGCGTAGTCGGGCCCGGGGTTGCCGAGCCCGACCACGAGCAGCGTTCGTTCCGCCATGGGCGTCGGGAGGCTCGCGGACTACTCCGCGGCGTCCTCGCCGGCCTCGTCGCCCTCGTCACCGGCGCCGCGGGGCGTGCTGATGCTGACGACCAGGGCCTCCGGGTCGGTGTCGAGCTCGGCGCCCTCGGGGAGCGTGATGTCCGAGGCGTGCAGCTGGGCACCGTCCTCGAGGCCCGTGACGTCGACGACGACGTGCTGCGGGATGTTCGTCGCGAGGACGACCAGCGACAGCGTGGACTCGTCCTGCACGTGGATGGTGCCCGGAGCCGACTCGCCCTCGACGACCACGGGGACCTCGACGGTGACCCGCTCGCCCTGACGGAGCACGACGAGGTCGATGTGCTCGATGATCTGCCGCACCGGGTCACGCTGGACGTCCTTGACGAGCACGAGCTGCGTGGCGCCCTCGATGTCGAGCTCGATGATCGCGTTGGCGCGGCGGACGACGAGCATCGTGTCGTGCCCGGGCAGCGTGACGTGCTGCGGGTCGGTGCCGTGACCGTAGACGACGGCGGGGATCTTGTCGGCGGCGCGGAGCTTGCGTGCCGCGCCCTTGCCGAATGCGGTGCGGTGCTCGGCGGCGAGCTGGTACTGGTCGGCCATGGTGGTGCCTCCTGGGTGGGGACGACCGCCATGCGGCCGTCGTCGGTCAGTGTGTTCGACTCGAACGCGTCACAGCGCCAGGAGGGCCCGTGATCCGGGGCCACCGCCGGTCACCCGCACGGAGCACGGGACCGGATCTCCTACCGCGTCGATCACGGCCGCGCCTGCGCACGACCCTCGCCGAAGTCCAGTCGGTCACTCTAGCGCATGTCGTGCGCCTCGTCCGCGCCGGGCGTCGGGAGCGCGGTCACGAACGCGTCGACCGCGGCGAACGTGGCGTCGGCGCGCTCGAGCTGCGGCAGGTGGCCCGCCGCCTCGACCACGACGAACCGCGCGTCGGGCAACGCATCCGCGAGCGCCGCCCCGTACGCGGGGGTGACGATGCGGTCGCTGTCACCCCACAGGACGAGCGCCGGGACCCGCACGTCGGCGAGCCGGGAGGCGAGGGTCGGGTCGGCCATGGCGGCGGCGCCCGCGTAGGTCCGGAGCGCGACCATGTTCGCCGCCTGGACGCGCCGGCGCTCGTCCGAGAGGGTCGCCGGGTCGAGGTACCCGCGCTCCGGGTCGTGCCAGGCGTACTCAGCGACCCCGCGCGCGTCGAGCGCGAAGAAGTCGCGCACCGGCTCGTCGGGCACCGTCACGCCCACCGCGTCGACGACGACGAGCGCGCCGACCGCGTCCGAGCCGCGCTCTGCCGCCTGGACGGCCATCTCGAGCGCGATCCAGCCGCCGAGCGAGTTGCCGACGAGCACGGCGTTCCGGGCATCGCGCTGCTCGAGCAGGTCGAGGTACACGCCCGCGAGTGCCCGCACCGTGTCGAGGTCGTCCGGACGGTCGGTGCCGTTCCACCCCGGGTGCGTCGGTGCGATGACGTGGTGCGTCTCGGCGAGGTGCGCCACGAAGGGCGCCACCGTCGCGGGGCCGCCGCCGCCGTGCAGCACGAGGGCGAGGGGGCCGTCGGTGCCGCGTTCGTCGAGGGTGATGTCCATGGTGTCGCTCCTGTCTCAACATGTTTATCTAATGTTGCTGATACGGTAGCACCATGACGACGGACCTGCGACGACTCGGCCGGATGGTGAAACAGGCGCAGTGGCGTGACCACCGTGCGGTCGACGCGGCCCTGCACGGTGTCGGGACGACCCTCGCCCAGTGGGACGCCCTCCGCGCGATCGCCACCCGCCCCGGGGCCTCGGCGCACGCGCTCGCACTCGTGACGTTCCAGAGCGACCAGGCGTTCGGGACCCTCACGACGCGCATGGCCGCGCGGGGGCTCGTCGAGCGCCATCCCGGGGTGGGCCGCCGGGTTCGGTACGAACTCACCGCCGAGGGTGAACGGCTCCTCGTAGCCGGACAGGAGGCCGCGGACCGGACGCTCGCGACGCTGTTCGCGCCCCTCGACGAGGCGGACCGGGCGGCATTGACGTCGATCCTCGGCCGGTTGCTCGGCGAGGACGACGACGGGGGCAGCGCCGACGGCGATGGTGCCGACGGTGGTGCCCGCCCGGGCTCGGACACGCCGGAGGACGACCGGTAGCAGACGCGGGCTCAGCCCACCTCGCGCCGGTGCGCGCGGGCCCGCCGGAGCGCCGTCCGCGCCTCGTCCGCGCGTTCCTCGGCGGCGTCGCGATCGTCCTCGAGCCGCTGCGTCTCCCGTTCGGCGTCGTCGAGGTCCCGGCGGACCGCGGCGAGTTCCTCCTCGAGGTCGTGCCGGCGCCCCTCGAGGTCACGACGGCGCTGGTCGGCGTCGTCGAGCGCGTCCTCGAGGCGCTCGAGATCGTCGTCGGCGGTCCGGGCGGCGTCGCGTGCCGCCGCCTCGGCCGTCCGAGCCTCCTGGCGGACGCGGTCGTGGTCGTGGTCGTCGCGGTCGTCGCCCTGCGTCGGACGGGAGGACCGGGGCGCGTCCGCCGGATGGCCACCGGTCGCGCGGCGCGGACGGCCGGTGCCCCCGCGCGGACGGCGGGGCGGCCTGGGCTCGGGCTCCGGCTCCGCGTCGGGCTCCGGCTCGGGCTCCGGCTCCGGCTCCGGCTCCGGCTCCGGCTCCGGCTCCGGCTCCGGCTCCGGCTCCGGCTCGGCGCCCTCCCCGTCGATGTCGGGCACCGCCTCGGGCACCGCCACGGCGCCGTCGAGGTCGACCGGCTCGAACCCGACGGCCTCGAGCGCGCGGACGAGCATCCCGGACCGCACGGCAGCACCCGCACGGGGGTCCGCCATGGCCGCCTCGACCGTCGCCCGGACCTGCTCGAGCACGACGTCCGACGGCTCGTGCCCGGCGCCGCGCGCCAGATCGGCCCCGGCGTCCGTGAGCGACGCCACGAGCGAGGCCCGCTCGCGCCGGAGCCGGCTGATCGCCCGCGGGTCGGCGTGCTCCTGCGCAGCGCGGAGCGCCGGTCCGAGGTCGACCGCGTCGTCGAGGGCGCCCTGCGCCGCGAGCAGGTCGACGACCCACGCGGCGGGCGAGGGCTTGCGGAGCGCCTTCACGCCGTCCGACAAGGCCCGGTCACGCTTCCGGAGATCGCGTGCCCGCGCGGTCCGTTCGGCGACGAAGTCCTCGGGGCGTCGCCGGTACAGCTCGCGCGCGACGGCGGCGAGCTGCTCGGGGTCCATGCCGTCGAGTCTGCCCCGCGCCGGGACTGCCGGCTCGGGTGTCACCCGCTGGCTCGCGCCGCATCCACCGCTGCGGACGTCGCCGCCCTGCAAAGGGTGCCCCCCCAACCCGGTCGCGAGGCCGTGCGCGACCTGTCCGAGCGAATCGAATCCTGCGAACTCGTACAGCTAATTCGCCTGACCCCCGAACAGGTGACAGGGCGCTCCACGGACCCTCACATCCGCGCCCGACAGTCAACCGGCGTGCCTGAGAATTAGCCGAATCCGGGGGTACGGAAAACCGTTACGTTTCTGGTCGCTCACGACCTTCAGGGAGGAACGAGCCCATGGACAACACGGACCCGACCATGAACGAGACCACGACGAGCGGAACGGACCGCTCGGCCCGACGCCGCGTGCGCTGGGCGCTCCCGGTGACGGTCGCCGCAGTGGCGTCGTCGGTGGCGCTGATGGCATGTGCGCTGCCCCAGGGCGGCACCACCGCCGACGCTGCGGCCACCGCCTCCTCGAAGCCGAGTGCCACTGCCGCCCCCGCGGCGGCGTCGCCCGCGCCGACGACGGCCACCCCGGTAGTGCGGGCGGACCTTGCGTCGCCCGCCCCGCGCACCATCACCGCGACCACGGCCGCCGCGAGCGCGTCAGCGGTGCCGGCGTCGGCAGTGACGGCCACGACGGCCGCGGTGTCCGGGATCGTGCACGGCAAGGGCATCTCGCCCGGCGGCCTGTACGAGTCGGAGATCAACACGATGTCCGCCAGTGGAGCGCGCTCGGTGTTCCAGGACATGCGCTCCGCGGGCGTGCAGTGGGTTCGGCTCGACTACAACTACGCCGGCAACCCCACCGGGCACGGCGGCGCCTCCGACCAGACGATCACGCAGGCCCGCATGGCGGGTCTCGACGTCGAGGTCATCTTCGGTGACGGCACGGCATCCATGCCGGAATCCGCCGGGTACTCCGCGCAGAACGGCTGGATGACCTACTCGGTGCGGCGCCTCGCGGCCGGGGGCATCCACGACTTCGAGATCGGCAACGAGGTCAACCTCGGCTGGACGTGGGCGGGCGGCCACGCGAACCCCGCTGCCTACGCCGGTCTGCTGCGCACGGTGTACCCCATCATCCACCAGGCCGACCCGCAGGCCACCGTGCTCATGGCGGGCATGGCACCGTTCGGGCGGCAGGTCTCGGGGAGCGGCCCCCAGGGCAACGACTACAACCCCATCGACTTCATCCGCCAGATGTACTGGAACGGTGCGGCGGGCTGGTTCGACGCCGTCAACCTGCACCCGTACACCTACCCGGTGATGCCGATGACCGCGGACGGCGGCTACAACCTGCTGTCCGTCCTGCCGGACCTGCTCGCCGTCATGCGCCAGTACGGGGACGGTTCGATGCCGATCTGGTGGACCGAGAGCGGCATGCCGACCGGCTCGGACGGCAACTACCCGGCGTTCTCCGTCGCACAGCAGCAGGAGACCATCAAGGAGCTGTACCAGATCGCCGCGCAGTACCCGCAGGTCGGGCCGGTGTTCCTCTACGGCTGGCAGGACGACGGCCAGGACGGCGACTTCGGGCTCTACACCTGGTCACACCAGCGCAAGGCGTCCTTCGACACCTTCGCCGGGATCGCCGCCCAGTAGCGACATCGAGCGACGTCCTCCGCGGGGTCACCAGTCGTGCACGGTGCCGTCCGCCAGGCGGTTGTACGGCAGGTACGCCTGCTCGTACGGGTACTTCCCCGCCTCGTCGACGTCGAGGTCCACCCCGATGCCCGGCTGGTCGCCCGGGTGGAGCAGACCGTCCTCGAACGTGAAGGACTGCTGGAACACGGCGTTCGTCCGAGCCCCGTGCTGCATGTACTCCTGGATCCCGAAGTTGTGGATCGCGAGGCCGAGGTGCATCTGGGCCGCCATCCCGACCGGTGAGATGTCGGTCGGCCCGTGGAACCCGGAGCGGATCTGGTACTGCGCGGCGTACTCGACGAGCTTCCGGAGGTGGCTGATCCCGCCGGTGTGGGTGACCGCGCTCCGGACGTAGTCGATGAGCTGCTCGCGGATGATCTGCTGGTAGTCCCAGAGCGAGTTGAACACCTCGCCGATCGCGAGCGGTGTCGTGGTGTGCTGGCGGACGAGCCGGAGGGCCTCGGGGTTCTCGGCCGGGGTGCAGTCCTCGAGCCAGAACAGGTCGTACGGCTCCAGGGACTTGCCGAGCTGCGCGGCCTGGATCGGGGTCATCCGGTGGTGGGCGTCGTGGAGCAGCGGCAGCTCGGGCCCGAACTCGTTCCGCACGGCCTCGAACACGGTGGGCACGTGGCGCAGGTACGACCGGGTGTCCCAGTCCTCCTGCGCCGGCAGGGCCCCGCGCTGCGCGGGCTCGTGGTCGTACCGGACGCCCTGGTCGCCGTCGAGCCGGGCGTTCGACGCGATGCCGTAGATGCTCTTGAGCCCGGGCACGCCGGTCTGCACGCGGATCGACCGGTAGCCCTGCTCCTGGTGTTCCCGGATCGAGTCGAACAGCTCCGGCAGGTCCTTGCCCGACGCGTGTCCGTACGCCATGAGCCCCTCACGCGAGGCGCCGCCGAGCAGCTGGTACAGGGGCATGCCGGCGGCCTTGGCCTTGATGTCCCAGAGCGCGATGTCGACCGCGGCGATGGCGGCCATCGTCACGGGACCGCGACGCCAGTACGCCCCGCGGTACAGGAGCTGCCAGGTGTCCTCGATGCGCGCGGCGTCGCGGTCGATGAGCATCGGCACGACGTGGTCACGCAGGTACGACACGACGGCGAGCTCTCGGCCGTTCAGCGTCGCGTCCCCGAGACCGGTGATGCCGTCCTCGGTCGTGAGCTTCAGGGTGGTGAAGTTCCGGTCCGGGCTCGTCACCACGACCTCGGCCTTCGTGATGCGCATCCCCCGCGCACCCCGGGTGGAGCTCGTGGAGGGGAGGTCGGTGGCGGTCATGCGGTCGCTCCTCGTGTCGGATCGACGGCCTCGTCGCCGTCGTCGGTGTCCATCATGGTCCTGATGCGGGTCGCCGCCGCGGTGATCGCGGACACAACGGGGACGGTGTCGAGGTCCGGGTCGAGCACCGCCAGCACGTCGTGCACGTCGGCGTCCGGGGCGGGGGCGCCGTCGTCCGACACGAGGTCGGCCTGCAGTGCGCAGTGCAGCCACCACGCCGCGACGACCGTCGCCGTGCCGGGTCCGACGCCGGCGTCCGGATCGCGAGCGAGTCGCCGTCGCAGGGGGTCGACGATCCGCACGGGGAGCTTGCGCGACCCGTCGCTCGCGATCTGTCGCAGCGTGTGACGGATCCGCGGGTTCGCCCACCGCTCGAGCATCGCCGCACGCGCGGCGACGATCTCGTCGGCCGGGAGGCGCACCTCGGCTCCGGCCTCGTCCCACAGCTGGTCGACGCGGCCGCGGCAGCGCGGGTCGGCGATCGCCTCGGCCACCGTCGTGTGCCCGAGCAGGAGGCCGAGGTAGGCGAGCAGCGAGTGCGCGGCGTTGAGGAGCCACAGCTTCCGCTGCTCGTACGGCTCGACGTCGTCGACGATGCGGACCCCGGCACGCTCCCACGGTGGCCGGTCCCCCGCGAAGCGGTCGGCGAGGACCCACTCGGCGAACGGCTCGGTGACGACCGGCACGCGGTCGTCGGGCACCGCGCCGGGCAGCTCCTGGACGGCGGCGCGGTCCTCGTCGGTCGTGGCCGGGGTGATCCGGTCGACCATGGCGTCGGGGAACGTGACGTTCCGGTCGATCCAGGCGAGGAGGTCCGGATCCGCCCCGACGGCCTCCCGCACGGCCCCGGCGAGGACCCGGCCGTTCCCGGCGAGGTTGTCGAGGCTGACGAGCGTGAGGGGGCCGCCCGCCGCGGTCGCCCGCGCCCGGAGGCCGTCGACGAGCCGGTCCGCGATGCCGGACCCCGGCCGGTAGCCGGCCTCGGTGACGGTGAGCGTGACGATCGCCGTCGTCGGGGACGCGAGGGCGGTCCTCCAGGCCGATGTGTCGGACCCGGGGTGCGCGGCGACGACGACGTCCATGGCGGTCGCGGTGTCGCCGTCGGCCGCGCGCTCGACGAGCGTGTACCGGCAGTCCTGCGCCGCGAGCGTGGTGGCGGCGTCGGGTGACCGCCCGGTGAAGCCGACGATGCCCCAGGCGCGTCCGTCGTCGTCGGTGCCGGCGCGTTGCGTGTACCAGGCGAGGTGGGCGCGGGCGAACGCACCGATCCCCAGGTGGACGATGCCCGGTCGGCGGTCGGGCGCGGTGCCGCCCGTCACGGGGTGTCCGTCGACACGAGCGAGCGGAGGAACGCGAGGTCGTCGGCCGTGCGGTCCACGAGGGGCAGCTCGGTCGAGAAGTCCTCGACCGTGACCCAGCCGTCGTACCCGACGGTCCGCAGGTCGGCGAGGTAGTCCGCGACGGACTCCTGCCCGGTCCGGAGCGTCGCCCACTCGTGCACCCACACCGTGCTGCCGTCCACGCGTCGGTCGTCGGTCGGCACCCAGCGGACGTTCTTGACGTGCACGTGCGCCAGGTAGGGGCCGAGCATCTCGAAGGCGGCGAGGTGGTCCTCACGTCCCTCGATGACGAGGTTGCCGAGGTCGTGGATGACCCCGACGTGCGCGGGGTCGAGACCGTCGACGAGCCGGAGTGCCGCGGACGCCGACGCGGTGATCGTGCCGTGGTGGAGCTCGACGAGCGCCTGCACGCCGAGCTCCACGGCCCGCGCGGCGATCCACTCGAGGTCGGCGCGCGTGCGGTCGAACAGCTGCGGGTACGGGGTGCCCGTCCGGGTGTGCGGCATCGTGACCCGGACGCGCTCGGCCCCGAGCTCCGCGGTGGCCCGGAGCATCCGCAGGACCGCGTCGTGGTCCGACGCCTGCTGGTACCCGCCGATGCCGGAGTACGCGAGCCCCGAGCCGGCGGTGACGCGCGCGATCTGCCCGAGCCGGTCCTCCAGGCCCGTGAACGGCCAGGTGGCACGGTTGCCGGCCCAGAACCCCGGTGCACCGTGGGCGTCCGGTTGGTCCGTGACGCGCCACTCGACGCCGTCCCAGCCCTGCGCGGCGAGCATCGACACGGCCTGGTCGGGGCTCCACTCCGGCGTCGCCGCCGTGAACACCGAGAACCTCATGCGAGCACGCTCCCCGGGCCCGGGCCGACCATGGGTTCGACGTCGTCGTACCGGCCGCTCAGGACGTCGTCGACACGGACCGGCACGCCGAGCGTCGCCGACACGTACAGGGCCCGCACGGTCGCCAGGGACAGCAGGGCGGCCTCGACCGTCACCCCGGGCTCGCGCCCGTCGCGGATCGCGTCGACGAGGTCGTCGTACTGCCGAGCGTGGCCGTGGAGGAACGCATCCGGCTCCGACGGGCCGCCGACGACGTGCTCGGGCGGCACCACCTCGGCCCGCTGGTCCGTGGCACCCGCGACGGCCTGGGCACCGCTCGTCGTCGACGCGGACACCAGGGCCGCGTCGTCGGGCGCCATGTGGAAGAAGGCGAGTCGGTCGTCGTCGACGATCGCCGAACCGCGCGTGCCGTGCACCTGGTACCGCGCGGACAGCCCCGGGTAGGCGGCCGTCGTGCAGTGGACGACGGCGAGGGCGCCACCGTCGAACAGGACCGTCGCGACCGCGGTGTCCTCGACCTCGATCCGCTCGTGGGCGAGTCGACCGGTACGCGCCGACACCTCGACCGGACGCCCGAGCGTCCAGACGAGCAGGTCGACGGTGTGCACACCCTGGTTCATGACCGCCCCACCGCCGTCGAGCGCCCAGGTACCCCGCCAGTCGCCGGAGTCGTAGTAGCCCTGCGAGCGGTACCAGGCGACGCTCGCGACGCCGCTCGTGAGGGTGCCGAACCCGCCCGAGTGCGCGGCCCGAGCCACCGCGACCGAGGCCGGGTCGAACCGGTGCTGGCTCACGACGGACACGACGAGCCCCCGGTCGCGAGCGGACGCGGCGAGCGCCGCGAGCTTCCGTGCCCGCGGGATCGTCGTGTCGAGCGGCTTCTCGATGAGGACGTGCTTGCCGGCCGCGATCGCCGCGGTCGCGAGGTCGACGTGCATCCCGGACGGCGAGCAGATCGCGACGATGTCGATCGCCACGGCGTCGACGGCCTCGCGGATGGTCGTCGCCGTCAGGGGTCGCTGCACGCCGGTCGCGGTGATCTCGTCCGCCAGGGCCACGGCCGCCGCGGGGACGGCGTCGACGAGGGCGACGAGGGCGAGGTCCGGGTGCTGTGCGGCGACACGGGCGTGGTGCTGCCCGATGACGCCCGCGCCGACGACGGCGAGGCGGAGCGGTGGGGCCGCCTCGGTGGGGCTGGTGCTCATCGCAGGGTGACTCCGATCTGTCGCGTGAGGTCCCGGAACGCGCGGGCGGCACGACCGAACGCGGCCGGTCCGCTCGATCCGCCGAGCCGGGTGGCACTCGCCAGGTGGGGCTCGAGGGAGGCGTGGCCCTCGTACCCGGCGTCGCGGAGCGCCGTCAGGGTCTCGCGGAGTTCGCCGTCGCCCTCGCCCGCGGGGACGACCGTGCCGTCTGCGGCCAGGGCGTCCTTGACCTGGAGGTAGACGACGTACGGGGCGAGGAGGCCCCAGCCGTCGGTGAACGGGCGCACCCCGCACTGCACGTAGTTCGCGTTGTCCCAGGCCAGGCGGAGCGCGTCCGATCCGACGGACTCCACCACGTCGAGCACCCGCTCGGGGACGTCGCCGTAGATGTCCTTCTCGTTCTCGTGCAGCAGTCGGACGCCCTCGCGCTCGGCGACGTCGGCGAGGGCCCGCATCCGCGTGAGGACCGCGTCGCGGACGTCCTCGGGGGTCTGCTCGGGCGACCGGTAGAACGAGAAGACCCGGATGTCCCGGGTCCCGAGGGCGTGCGCGGCGGCGATCGCCCGCTCGAGCCGCGCGACCTCGTGCTCGACGGGCAGGCCGACGTCGACCTTGCCGATCGGGGAGGCGACGGCCGAGACGGACTGGCCCCGGTCCTCCAGGAGGCGGTGCAGGCCGGCGAGCTGGTCCTCGTCGAGGTCCACGACGTTGACGCCCCACGCGCTGCGGACCTCGATCGCGCTCGCGCCGAGGGCCTGGAGCACGGCGACCTGGACGACCGGGTCGTCGTCGATCTCGTCGCCGAACCCGGAGAGGGTCCAGGCGGGTGCCTCGGTCATGTCGTCCTCCACGCCTCATGCTGGACCGGTCGGGATGCGGCACCGCGGAGGGTCCGCACCGACCGGTGTCGATGCTGCCGCTGTGGCAACGGTGTGGCAACCCGTTGCCATCGCGTTGCCACGGGCCCTACGGTCGGTGGCACACCGAGCGCACGAGGAGGCCGCCACGTCCGAGATGCAGGAGCCCCGCCGCGTGACGATCCGGGACGTCGCGCGGGCGGCTGCGGTCGCGCCCTCCACGGTCTCGCGGGCACTGGCCCGGCCGGGCCGCGTCAACGCCGCGACGCGCACCCGCATCGAGGCCGCCGCACGGGCCCTCGGGTACACGCCCCCGCGCAGCGAGCGCGGCACCCGGGACGTCGGGGCGGTCGCGGTCGTCGTGCCGGACGTGACGAACCCGTTCTTCTTCGACGTGATCCGCGGGGCACAGCACCGGCTCGCCGCGGCCGGCCGGACCCAGCTGCTCGTGGACACCGAGGAGTCCGCGGCGACCGAGGCAGCCACCCTCGGCGCGATCGCGTCACGGGTGGACGGCGCGGTGCTCGCCGCCTCGCGCCTGAGCGACGGGGAGATCGCACGGTTCGCGGGCCTCCTGCCGGTCGTCGTCCTGAACCGGCGCGTGCCGTCCGTGTCGAGCGTGCTCATCGACACGCCGGGCGGGGTCGGGCGGGCGCTCGAGCACCTCGTCTCGCTCGGACACCGGCACGTGCTGTACGTCGGTGGGCCCGAGAGCTCGTGGTCGAACGAGCGACGGTGGCGGGCGCTCGTCGCCGCCGCCGCGCGGCTGCGCGTCCGGGTCGACACGGCCGGGCCGTTCGCGCCGGTCGTCGACTCCGGTGCGGCCGCCGCGGACGCCGCCGTCACCGCCGGGGTCACCGCGTGCATCGCGTTCAACGACCTCATCGCGATCGGGATGCTGCGCCGCCTGCGGGAGCGGTCGGTGCGCGTGCCCGTCGACATGAGCGTCGTCGGGTGTGACGACATCTTCGGCGCCGACTTCTGCGATCCGCCGCTCACCACCATGACATCACCCATCGAGCAGGCCGGACGCGTCGCCGTGACGATGCTGCTGCGGCGCATCGGCGGCGGTGTCCCGACCGACGCCGACGCCGCCGCCGTCGCGGAGCACCCGACGGACTCGGTCGCCCTGCCCACCCACCTGACCGTCCGCGGGTCGACCGGTCCCGCCCCCGGCACCGAACGGAGTCCCGCATGACGAGCACCGACGCCCCCGCCGACACCGGCCGCCCGATGGTCCCGCACCCCGACCGCCTGTTCCCCGCCGACCCGGCGACGCGGTCCGTCGCCCGCCGCCTGTACGACGAGGTCGCCGAGGCCCCGATCCTGTCACCGCACGGACACGTGCCCGCCGAGGTGCTCGCCGACGACGAACCGTTCCCCGACCCGGCCGCGCTGCTCGTCACCCCGGACCACTACGTGCTCCGCCTGCTCCACGCCAACGGGGTGCCGCTCGACGCGCTCGGACGCGCGCCGGTCGACGGGACGGGTGTCGTGCCTCCCGGCCGTGCCGTCTGGCGGACGCTCGCCGAGCACTGGGACGACTTCCTGGCGACCCCGGTGCGCGCGTGGTTCGAGACCGAGCTGCACGACGTGTTCGGGCTGACGGAGGAGCCGTCCGGCGCGAACGCCGACGCCCAGTACGACCGACTGGCCACGGCCCTCCGCGACCCCGGGATGCGCCCCCGCGCACTGTTCGACCGGTTCCGGATCGCGGTGCTCGCGACGACCGACGACCCGACGTCCGACCTCGCCGCGCACGCCCGCCTGGCGGCCGACCCGGCCTTCTCCGGGCGGGTCATCCCGACGTTCCGCGCCGACGCCGTGTTCGACCCGTCGCGCCCGGACTGGAGGGACGTGGTCGCGCGGATCGGCGAGGCCGCCGGCATCGACACGGGGACGCACGCCGGGTTGCTCGAGGCGCTCCGGGCCCGCCGCCGGTACTTCGTCGAGCACGGTGCGACCGCGACCGACACGGGGGTCCTCGACGCCGGGTCCGCGCCGCTGTCCCCGGTGGACCGGGAGCGCATCCACGCCGCCGCGCTCCGGGGGCCGACCGCGCTCACCCCGGACGACGCCACCGCGTACCGCCACGACATGCTGTACCGCTGGGCCGAGATGTCCTGCGACGACGGCCTCGTCATGCAGCTGCACGCGGGCGTGCACCGGGACCACCACCGGCCGTCGTTCGAGCGGTACGGGTCCGACGCCGGCCACGACCTGCCCGCGGTCGGCGGGTTCACCGCGCCGCTCCGCCCCCTGCTCGAGGCGTTCGGCACCGTGCCAGGGTTCCACCTCGTGCTGTTCACCGTCGACGAGACCGTGTTCTCGCGCGAGGTCGGGCCGCTCGCGGGCTTCTACCCGGCCGTGTACGCCGGTGCGCCGTGGTGGTTCCTCGACACCCCCGGGGCCATGCGGCGGTTCCGCGAGGCCGTGACGGACTCGGCGTCGTTCGCCAAGACCTCCGGGTTCATCGACGACACCCGGGCGTTCTGCTCGATCCCCGCGCGGCACGACACCGCCCGGCGCGTCGACGCGGCGTACCTGGCCGACCTCGTGGTGACGCACCGGATCTCCGAGGAGGCCGCGGTGCGGACGGCGCACCGGCTGGTGTCGGACATCCCGCGCGAGGTCTTCAAGCTCTGACCGGGCCGTGCCGGCCGGCCGCCGCCCGCCGACCCCCTCTCGCCCGCCCCCAACCGTGAGATCGCAGTCGTTGCCGTTCTGAGGGGGGTCAGAACGGCAACGACTGCGATCTCACGGCCCCAGGTGGGGGGCGGGCGAGAG
>NZ_QKTQ01000009.1:0-89502 GCF_003234875.1 Curtobacterium sp. MCBD17_028
GAGCGGGAGACGGGGGCCGTGGTGACGGGGGACGAAGCGTCGGTGGGGCCGACGGAGGACGAGCGTGTCGACGACCGGTTCGCGGGCGACCGACTCGTGGACGACGGGTGGGGGGAGGCCCTCCACCCGGCGGTGCGCCGATTACGACTCGAACTGCGCGCGGCGTGGCGGGTGATGACGGGGCTCCAGGACCTCGCGGCGCCGCACCGGGCGCGGGCGCTCGCGGACCTGCGGGCGGGCCTCCCGGACGTCGCGGGCCGAGCGGGGCGCGCCGACGCGGTCGCGGCGCTCGCGGAGATCCGGGCGGCGGCGCGCCATCACACCGGCCCGGTGGCGGACGCGGCCGTCGGGGATGCGTGGGACGAGCTCATCCGTACGGCGCTCGCCGCGGCGACCGCGACGGCGACCTGCTCGGAGCGGTGCGCGGACCCGCTGCGCTGACCGGGCCGTCGCGGCGCCGGGTCAGGCCCCCTCGCCGAGGAGTTCCTCGCGCACGCGGCGGATGTCCTCGAGCAACGACCCGATGAGGATCCAGTGGTCCTCGTTCGGCCGGAGCACGACGACCGGGGCGGTCAGCGTCGGCGAGGCGGGATCGTCGGCGATCGGCCGCTGATCGGCAGCGGCGAAGGCCCGGACCTCGGCGGCGATCCGTGCGACCTCGGTGGCGATGCGGCCGATCGCGCGGTCCTCGACGAGGTCGGGCGCGACGTTGTCCCGGATCGCCCGCGTCATCCCGATCACGCGGGTGACGATCACGGCGAGGTGCCCGGCGATCTCCATGTCGCGCTCGAGGATCGTCCGGTGGCGCCCGCCGCGCGGGTTCATCGTCAGGCTCTCCCGCGCGGCGGCCAGCGCGGCGTCGGAGCGGGCCTGCGCCTGCCGCAGCGTCCGCGCGGTGGCGAGGTCGGCCTCCCACCCGGTGCGGTCCCGGCCCTCGGTGAGTCCCACGGCGATGCGCTCGAACGCCGATGCGGTGTCCCGCGCGAGACGGGCGACCGCCAGGTGCGCGGGCTGGAGCAGCACGGGCGGCACGATGAGCGCGTTCACGGCGAGGGCGACGAGGGCGCCGATGACGGTCTCGATGATCCGGTCGACGGCGTAGTGCGGCGTGGTCGCGCCGGTCGACAGGACGAGCATCGCGCTGATCGGGATCTGCGTCGACGAACCGGGCGTGAGCCGGAGCGTCCACGCCAGGAGGATCGCCAGGACGATCACGAGCAGCACGATCCACGTGTTGTCACCGAGCAGCAGGTGGAGCGCGGTGGCGAGCAGCACGCCGAGCACCACTCCGGCGCTGCGTTCCAGGCCGCGGACGAACGACTGGTTGACGCTCGGCTGCACGACGAGCAGCGCGGCGATCGCGGCGAAGATCGGGTACTCCGAGTCGAGCAGCGCCGTGCAGAGCACCCAGGCGGCGATCGTGGCGACCGCGGTCTTGACGACCTGCAGGAACGGCGTCCGCGTCGCCTGACGGAGACGCGCGACGGGGTTCACGGTCCGAGGCTACCGAGCGCCGCTCCCGGCGTATCGATGCGGGACACGGTTGACTGGGCGGGTGTGGCCCGACCATGATCGCGTGCTCCCCGAGGCGTTCGCCGGCTCGGGGACGACGGTGCTGTCCGCGCGCGCACACTCGGTCGAGCCGTCGGGCAACGGCTACCTGTACGGCTACGAGGTCGACACCGTCGACGCCGCCGGGGCACGGGCGACGGTGCTCACCTACGTCGACACGGGCGGCGGCCACGACCAGCACTCCGCCGTCGTGCTCGACCCCGTGACCGGCGACGCCGTGTCGGTGTGGGCCTACCCGAACGACCCGGGCCTCCCGGTGTTGCCGCACGTGACCTACCGGGACGCGGTGGCGGAGCTGTTGACCGCCGCGGGCATGCCGGTCACCGCACCGACGCTCACGGTCGCGGCGTACCGACCCGGCAAACGCGCGGTGGTCCGCGTCGACTCGCCCCAGGGCACGGTGTTCCTCAAGGTCGTGCGACCACACCGCGTCACCCCGATCGTCCGGACGCACGAGCAGTTCGTGGCGGCCGGACTCCCGGTGCCGCGCGTGCTGTCGTCCCGCGGTGACGGTCTGCTCGTGCTCGAGCGCGTCCGAGGCGTCCCCGCGGGCAGTCGCATCCTCGAGATCGCGGACGATCCCCGGTTCATCGCGTCGCTCGCCGCACTGACCGGCCGGATCGCCACGGTCCGGCTGACGCAGCAGGCGCGTGCGGACGCGATGGACCACGCAGACTGGCACCGGCGCACACTCGTGTCCGCGCTGCCGGGGGAGGCCGAGGAGATCGACCGACTGTACGACGCGATCGGGCGGCGCTCGATCGGGTGGTCGACGTCCGACCGTCAGGTGGTGCACGGTGACCTGCACCTCGAGCAGATCTTCGTCGACGAGCATGAGCCGTGGCGGATCTCCGGCCTGCTCGACATCGACACCGCCGGGTGGGGGCACCCGGTCCGGGACGTCGGCGCCGTCGTCGCACACCTCGTCGTCACGGGCCTCTGGCACCGGTCGCGCGGGGACGCCGACCGGGGCGCCGCCGCCGAACGGCTCGCCGACGCGATCGCGCGGGACTGGGTGCGACGCAACCCGGACGGCGCCGAGCGCATCGGACCCGCCATCGGCTCGCAACTCCTCGCCCATGCCGGTGGCCAGGCGACGACCGGATCGGCGAACGGGATCGCGACGGCGGAGCAGCTCCTCGCCGCGACCCGTGCCGCGCTCGCCGCACCGGCGGCGACGCTGCCCGCCCCGGCGCCCGGTCTGCGGCCACGGTCCGCACCCGGTCGCGGGTCCTGAGGCGGGGTCTCCCGGGCGTCCCACATGGTGCGGGGGAGGCGCGGTGCACTAGACTGGATGCGCACGCGCCGTGCGCCGCACGCCGTCCCGATTCCGGGGGCGGCCCACCCGGTTCCGGGGGCGGTCACGTGTCCCGGCCCCCCGGAGTCGGGACGCGACGGCGGTGACCCGACATCCGTGCGGCGTCGCGAGCGTGTGACAGTTCATGGAGGGGCACCCACCCGGTCTCCTGATCGGTACCGGCCCGGCGCGTCGAACAGGCTCGCCCCGGGCCACGTCCGGTCGTGTCGCACGGGTGTCCGGAACGACGGCCGCGCGCGGTCCGTCACGAGACGTACCGGCGGACACCGTCGGGGACTCCCGTCGATCGGGAGACAGGAGGAGCGTTGGCTCGATCAGGCATCAGGCGAGCGGCCGGCGGCGTGCGGTCCGCACCCCGTCGCACGCGACCCGTCGACAACGAGGGGCTCATCCCCGTGCTCGCCCGCGCCGTGCGCGAGGTCGAGGCGGCGGCCCAGCGTGGGGCGCTCCGCCCCTCGAACCGCACGAAGTTCCAGGCCGTCGCGCAGCTCATGCGCGAGGAGCGCGCCCGCGTCAAGGCGGACGCCGACCTGACCGACGCGCAGCGCGCCGAACAGCTCAAGCGGCTCGACGGCGTCGCCACCATCCTCGCCAAGACCGCGGCCCGCGACACGAGCGTCATCCAGCTCCTCGCCGAGGACGCCCCCGTCTCCGAGTCGACGCGGACCGTCAAGCGGGACATGATGATCGCCGCGGGCATGGAGCTCGCGCCCGAGGAGCTCGTCATCGCCGCCGAGCCGACCTCGCCGGTCGAGGCCCCGGAGCGGGCCGTCGTGCCGCAGCAGGTCGTCGCCCGGCAGCTGGCGAACCCGTTCCTCCCGCCGGACTTCTCGCTCGCCGAGGCCCCCGTCGCGCACCCGCGGCGCCTCGCGAACTGGGAGCTGTTCGGCCCGCTGTTCAAGTCGTTCGAGTACGGCGCGGGCGGGGGTGTGGCGTCGATGCCGCTCCCGGAGCCCACGACCCTCCGGACCCCCGCGGGTGCCGAGCTCATGAAGCACCAGGCGGAGCTGGTCGCGTCGGCGGCGCAGGGGCACCGCACGTTCCTGCTCGCCGACGAGCCGGGCCTCGGCAAGACGGCGCAGTCGCTCCTCGCCGCGGACGCCGCGAACGCGTTCCCGCTCCTCGTCGTGGTCCCGAACGTCGTCAAGACGAACTGGATGCGCGAGGCCCAGCGGTGGGTGCCGAACCGATCCGTCACGGTGCTGCACGGGGACGGCGAGGACATGGACGGCTTCGCGGACGTCATCGTCGTCAACTACGAGATCCTCGACCGCCACGTGGGCTGGCTCGGCGCGCTCGGATTCCGGGGCATGGTGGTCGACGAGGCGCACTTCATCAAGAACAAGGAGTCCCAGCGCTCCCGGTTCGTGCTGCAGCTCGCCGAGCGCATCCGCGAGCGCATGGCCCGGCCGCTCCTCATGGCGCTCACCGGCACCCCACTCATCAACAGCGTCGAGGACTTCCGGACGATCTGGCAGTTCCTCGGCTGGATCGACGACAAGAAGCCCCGCGCCGAACTCATGAACGCCCTCGAGGACATCGGGCTGACCCCGGCCGAGCCCGGCTTCTTCGTGGAGGCCCGTCGCGCCGTCATCGAGATGGGGATCGTCCGACGCCGCAAGGTCGACGTCGCGGCGGACATCCCCGCGCGCCGGATCGCGGACATCCCCGTCGAACTCGACGACGAGGTCGGCCGGTCGATCCGCGACGCCGAGCGCGAGCTGACCGCGAAGCTCGTCGCCCGCTACCACCAGGCGCTCGCCGCCCGCACCGGCCAGGCCCCGGTCGAGGGCATCGACCACAAGCTCGTCCGCCAGGTCGCGCGGTGGGAGCTCGAGGACCAGGACGCCACGACGACCGGCGAGAACGTGTTCTCGATGGTCCGGCGCATCGGTCGTGCCAAGGCCCAGCTCGCGGCGGACTACGCGGCGCAGCTCGCGTCGAACGTCGGCAAGGTCGTGTTCTTCGCCAAGCACCTCGACGTCATGGACCAGGCGGAAGAGGTCTTCGCGCGCCGTGGGCTGCGGACCGCGACCGTCCGCGGCGAGCAGTCGACGGCGCAGCGCACGGCCGAGATCGACGCCTTCGTCAACGACCCGGACGTGGCGGTGATCGTCTGCTCGCTCACCGCGGCCGGCGTCGGCCTCAACCTGCAGGTCGCGTCGAACGTCGTCCTCGCGGAGCTGTCGTGGACGAGCGCCGAGCAGACGCAGGCGATCGACCGCGTGCACCGCATCGGACAAGAGGAGCCCGTCACGGCGTGGCGGATCATCGCGGCCCAGACGATCGACACGAAGATCGCCGAGCTCATCGACAGCAAGGCGGGGCTCGCCGCGCGGGCGCTCGACGGCTCGGACGAGGAGCTCGTCGACTCGGGCGACATCCAGCTCGACGCGATGGCGGCCATGCTCACGGACGCGCTCGAGGGGCGCTGACCCCGTCGCCGGCCGCCCGCGGTCGACCCGCCCGGCGCGCGAACGGCCCCGGAGACCACTGGTCACCGGGGCCGTTCCCGTGGGGATGGATCAGGTCGCGAGTCCCCGCGGCGTCCGCGTCCACGCGCGGCCGCCGACGAGGGCGGTGCTCAGATGCGGGACTGCACCTCGGCCAGCGAGGGGTTCGTCGCCGTCGAGCCGTCCGGGAACACGAGGGTCGGGACGGTCTGGTTCCCGCCGTTCACCGCGGCCACGAGTTCGGCCGTGCCGGGGGTCTCCTCGATGTTGACCTCGGTGTACGTGACACCGGCGCGGTCCATCTGGGTCTTCAGTCGCTTGCAGTAGCCGCACCAGCCGGTCGTGAACATCGTGACGGTGCCGGCGGCGGGGACGAACGCGTCTTTCGAGATCGTGTCACTCATGATGCCGACGGTAACCGGCGTGCCTGCGCGGGTATTCCTGCCGGACGCCGCCCCGGCCCTCCCGGCCGGCCCACCGGACAGGTTGACATACCTAATCGACATAGGTAGGTTCGGTCCATGGAGCCACTCCAGCGCGTCACCGCACCGACGCTCGACGTCCTCCAGGCCCTGCTCGCCCAGGAGGAGCCACTCTGGGGCCTCGTGCTCATCAAGACCACGGGGCGCCCGTCCGGCACGGTCTACCCGATCCTCGAGCGGCTCGAGCGCCAGGGCTGGATCACGGGGTCATGGGATGACGACCCGGACCGATCCGGCCCGCGTCGCCGCCGCTACGCGTTCACCGGGGAGGGCCGGGTCGCCGCCCGTGACCTCGTCGCGTCCGCCGACGAGCACCGGGCACGTGCCGCCGCGCGACCGTCACGGCGCACCGCGCCGGGCCGGACGGTGACCCCGTGATCGGCCCCCGATCGTCGGCGGCTCGACACGGCGCCGAGGACGGGTCGACCGCGCCGCACCCGCTCGCGCGAGCGGTCGTCGACCTCGCCGTCGCACTCTCGCCCGCCGACCACCGAGCGGTCCGCATGGAGCAGTGGCACGCGGACCTCCGCGACGCCGCCGACCTCGACCTGCCCCGCGCCGGCCTGGCGTTCGGAGCGCTCACCACGGCGCTGTTCCACCGCCGCGCCGTTCACCGATCGACCTGGGGGGAATCCATGTCCGCACTGTCGGGGCGCGCCGCGCCGCGCACCATCCGCACGTCCTCGGCGCTCGTCGCCTTCGCCATCTGCTCGATGCTGGTCGGAGCCGGGCTGTCCGCCATGGGAGCGCGCTACGACGGATCGGACTGGTTCCGGGTCCTCACGGTCGTCGTCGTGGCCCTCGTCGTCGTCGTCCCGGCGCTCGCGGCCATCGGTGCCCTGCTGCTGACGGACGCGTCGACCCGCGGCCGCCGGCTCGCCGGTGTCGGGTTCGTCGTGCTCGGCGCGGCCGGACTCGCGGCCCTCGTCCTGACGTCGACGCCCGGACCCGCGTGGGCGTGGCTCGGTGGGTCGGCGGTCGCGGTGGCGGCCGGCCGCCTCGTGCTCCGCTCCAGGTCCGCGACGGACTGGTGGCTCCTCGGCATGCCCGTGATCGCGACGGCGCTCGGTTGGCCGTTGACCGAGGTCTGGAGCCTCGCGACCGTCGTGCCCTACACGGCGCTGTTCCTCGTCATGCTCCTGGCCTCTGTCGTCCCCTTCCTCGGGAGCATCGCGGCGGCCGTCCTCGCCGGCCGTCTCGACGACGCTCGGGCCACCGGCGGCGGGCTGGTAGACAAGGACGTGTGAGCGACACGCACCTCGAGATCGAACGCACCTACGACCTGCCCCCGGAGGCCGAGTTGCCGGACCTGATCGGGGTCGGCGGGATCCTCCGCACCGAGCGGCAGGAGCCGTTCGAGCTCGACGCCACGTACTGGGACACCGAGCGCTTCGACCTGGTGGCCGCACACGTGACGGTCCGCCGCCGCACGGGAGGCCCCGACGCCGGCTGGCACATCAAACGCGCGGCCTCGGACACGGTCCGGCACGAACAGCACTTCCCGCTCACCGAGGACACCGACACCGTGCCCGACGCGGTGCTCGCGGCGCTGTTCGCCGAGCGCCGGGGGCGGGCGCTGCGCCCCGTGGTGCGGATCCGGACGGAACGGGCCGTGACGCGCCTCCTGGACGAGGACGGCGACCAGGTCGCCGAGCTCGCGGACGACCACGTCAGCGCCTTCCGGCTCGACCCCGACGCGCCGACCGGGCCGCGGACGTGGCGCGAGGTCGAGGTCGAGGCGGTCGAGGGCGTCGACGAGCAGGTGGCGCAGACGCTGTTCGACGGCCTCGACGCGCGGTTCGCCGAGCGTGGTGCGCAGCCGGCGGCCGTCTCCTCGAAGCTCGCCCGTGGCCTCGCGGGCGTCGACGCCCCGCGCCTCCGCACCACGGACAAGCCGGCCAAGGGCTCCGCCGCGCGCGTCCTCCGCAAGCGCGTCGCGCGGCTGCGCTCGTCGCTCGCCCGCCGGGAGGCCCGGCTCCGGTCCGGCGACACCGCCGACCTCCGCGGACTGGCCACCACGTCGCTCGGCCTGGCGGCGGTGCTCGGCGCCTACCGCGCCGCCTTCGCCGACGCGGACCTCACCGACCGCGCGGTGGCCGCCGCGGAGACGCTCGCCGATGTCGTGAGCCGTGCGGCGTCGGCCGAGTACCTCGTCGGCGACCTCCACCGGGCCGGGACGCCGGCGCAGGACGCACTCGTCGACACCCTGGCGCGCGAACGGCTCCTCGCGGCGACCCGTGAGCGTCGCGACGAGGCGGTGCGCGACACCCTCCGGTTCCTGCACACGCCGGAGTACCTCGACCTGCTCGACCTGCTCGACGACGCCGTGGAGCGACCCGAGCCGACCGCCTGGGCGCTCCGGACCCCGAAGCGGGTGGCGCAGGACGTCACGGCCGCCGAGAAGCCCGTCGTGCGCGAGCTCGTGCGCGCCGCGGTCGGTGACGACCCGGCGGACGAGACCGGCGACCGCGAGGCGACCGAACGCGCGTGGCTGGCCACGATGCGGATGCGGATCGCGATGGACGTCCTCGGGGACGAGGCCTTCCCGCACGCACTCGGCCGCCGGATCACCGTCGCGGCGGACGTCCTCACCGAGCGGGCGCAGTCCCTGCACGCGCTCGAGGAGCTCCGACACGTCGCCGGCATCGCGACGCGCGCGGGGGAGGACACCTTCGGCTACGGCGTGCTCGCGGGCGACCGCGTGCGTCGTGCCGAGGAGTCCTACGACGACGCGGTGCAGGCCCTCTCGCGCGTCTGACCCAGCCCGTCACCCTCTCCCGCGAGATCGCAGTCGTTGCCGCTCAGGACGCTCCCGAACGGCAACGACTGCGATCTCGCGGGTCGGGGATCGCGCCGTCAGGACCGCGGTTCGGCCTCGGCCAGACCGAGCACGTCGAGCAGCCACGCCAGCTCGAAGGCCCGCTCGCGCCAGGAGTCGTAGCGGCCGCTCACCCCGCCGTGTCCCGCCGCCATCTCGGTCTTGAGCAGCACCGGCGCACCGACCTCGCGCAGGCGCGCCGTCCACTTGGCGGGCTCGACGTACAGGACCCGGGTGTCGTTGATCGACGTGACCGCCAGGATCCGCGGGTAGGTGACGTCGTCGCGGACGTTCTCGTACGGCGTGTACTCGCTCATGTACCGGTAGACCTCGGGGTCGTGCAGGGGATCGCCCCACTCGTCCCACTCGATCACCGTGAGCGGCAGGTCCGGGTCGAGGATGCTCGTCAGCGCGTCGACGAACGGGACCGCCGCCAGGATCCCCGCGAACCGGTCCGGTGCGATGTTCGCGACGGCGCCCATGAGCAGCCCGCCGGCGCTGCCGCCTTCGGCGACGATGCGGTCCGGCGTGGTGCGGCCGGTCGCGATCAGGTGGTCGGCGACCGCCACGAAGTCGGTGAACGTGTTCTTCTTGGTCAGGGTCTTGCCCTGCTCGTACCAGTGCCGGCCCATCTCGCCGCCGCCGCGGACGTGCGCGACCGCGAACACGACGCCGCGGTCGAGCAGCGACAGCCGCATGACGCTGAAACCGGGGTCGATGCTGTGCTCGTAGGAGCCGTAGCCGTACAGGTGGACGGGAGCGGGCCTCCCGGCCGGCACCGCGTCGCGGCGCCACACGAGCGAGACGGGCACGCGCGTGCCATCCGGTGCGGTCGCCCACTGGCGTTCCTGCACGTAGTCCTCGGAGCGGTAGCCGCCGAGCACCGGCTGGCGCTTCCGCACCGTGATCGCGCCCGACGCGAGGTCGAGGTCGCCGACCGTCGACGGGGTCACGAACGACGTGAACGTCAGACGCAGGGTGGGCTGGTCCCACTCGGGGTTGCCGCCGAAGCCCGCCGAGAACAGCTCCTCGTCGAACGGGACCTCGTGCGCGTCGCCGTACCCGTCGCCCTCGATCGGCACGATCGCGACGCGGGGGAGCGCCTCGGACCGGTACTCCACCGCGAGGTGGTGGGCGAACGCGTCCACCGACTCGATGCGGCGCTCCGGGTCGTGCGCGATCACCACGCGGCGGTCGCTCGTCGACGTCGGGTCGTCCGCGGGCACGTCGACGAGCTCGAAGTTCTCGGCGCCGTCGTTGTGCAGGACGAGCAGCCGGTCGCTCCCGCCGACGACCGCGTGCTCGACGTCGTACTCGACGCCCTCGCGACGCGGCCAGACGACGTGGAACTCGCCCGTCGGGTCCGCCGCGTCGAGCAGGTGGACCTCGGACGTGATCTTCGACCCGAGCTCGATCACGATGTACTGCGACGACCGGGTCACGCCGACGCCGACCCAGTAGCGGTCGTCGGGCTCCTGGAACACGGCGACGTCCTCGCCGGTCCCGCCGACCTCGTGCCGCCAGATGGTGTCCGGACGCCACGACTCGTCGACGGTGGGGTAGAACACGTACCGGCCCGACGGGTCGAACGCGGCACCGGCCCCCGTGCCCTCGATGACGTCCGGCAGGTCCTCACCGCTCGTGAGGTCGCGCACGTGCAGCGTGTACCGCTCGTCGCCGGCCGTGTCGATGCCGTAGACCAGGCGCTCGCCGTCGTCGCTGACGTCGTACGTGCCGAGCGCGAAGAAGTCGTGCCCCGCGGCGAGCAGGTTGCCGTCGAGCACCACCTGCTCGCCCGGCACCTCGGCGCCCGCCTCGACCTCGGGCGGGGTCCAGTCGTCCTCGTCGGTGATCGGCGCGCGGCAGTGGACGCCGTACTGGCTGCCCTCGCTCGTGCGCGTGAAGTACCAGAACCGGCCCATCCGCACCGGCACGCTGAGGTCGGTCTCCTGCACCCGGGCACGGATCTCGTCGAACAGCCGGTCGCGCAGCGGGGCGAGGTGCGCCGTCGCCGCGTCGGTGTACGCGTTCTCGGCTTCGAGGTACGCGAGCGTCTCCGGGGACTCCTTGTCGCGGAGCCACTCGTAGTCGTCCACGAACCGGAGCCCGTGGTGGGTCCGGGTGACCGGGTGCTTCGCGGCGATGGGAGGGGTGGTCGAGGACGCGTCGGAGCTCACCGGCCCAGCCTAGGACGCGCTCCGGCGGTGCACCTGGACGGTCCGGGAGGCCCGGTGCCGGTGACCGGGACCGCATCCGCCGGTCGGTAGCGTGGTCCGCATGAGCAAACGATCCTTCGTCATCACCGGTGCCCACGTCGTCCCCGTCGTCGGGGACGAGTTCGACGGCGGCGCGGTCGTCGTCGAGGACGGACGCATCACCGCGGCGGGCCCGGACGTCGCCGTGCCCGAGGGACTGCCGGTCGTCGACGCGGCGGGCACGTGGCTCGTGCCGGGCTTCGTCGAGGCGCACGGCCACGTCGGCATCCACGAGGAGGCCAACGGCGTCGCGGGCAACGACACGAACGAGATGACCGGCCCGAACATGGCCGCCGTCCGCGCGATCGACGCGATCGACATCGACGACGAGGGCTTCCGGGACGCGCTGTCCGGCGGCGTCACCGCGATCGTGGTCAAGCCCGGCTCGGGCAACCCCATCGGTGGCCAGACCGTCGCGATCAAGAGCTGGGGCGGCCGGACGATCGACGAGCAGCTCATCTCGGACAGCGTCAGCGTCAAGAGCGCGCTCGGCGAGAACCCGAAGCGCGTCTACGGGGCGAAGGACCAGACGCCGTCGACCCGCCTCGGGGTCGCGAAGGTGATCCGCGAGGCCTTCGTCGCCGCCGAGCACTACCGCACCGCCCGTGCGGCCGCCGCGGGGAAGGGCGAGCCGTTCGAACGCGACCTCACCAAGGAGACCCTCGCGCGCGTCCTCGACGGGGAGCTCGCCTGGGACCAGCACACGCACCGCCACGACGACATCGCCACCGCGATCCGCCTGTCCGAGGAGTTCGGTTACCGGCTCGTCGTCAACCACGGCACCGAGGGGCACAAGCTCGCGGGTCTCCTCGCCGAGAAGGACATCCCGGTCGTGTACGGCCCGCTGTTCACGAGTCGCTCGAAGGTGGAGCTCCGGGACCGCGCGATCACGAACCTCGCCGAGATCGCGGCGGCCGGGGTCCGGGTCGCGATCACGACGGACGCGCCCGTCGTGCCGATCAACATGCTCGTGCTGCAGGCGACGATGGCGGTCAAGGAGGGCCTGCCCCGGCAGACGGCGCTCGAGGCGCTGACGACGAACCCGGCGACGTTCCTCGGCTTCGGCGACCGCGTGGGTCAGATCACACCCGGCTACGACGCCGACCTCGTGCTCTGGTCGGGCGACCCGCTCGACGCGACCTCGCGGGCGCTCCGCGTCTTCATCGACGGCGCCGAGGTCTACACGTGGGACGCGGAGGCGCACCGCGGGGTGACCGTGCCGCGGTTCTGACCCCCGGCCGCCCGCCGTGGCGCCGGTCGGGAGGCCCGGATCGCGACCGCCGTGCCGGGCGCGGCTCGGGCCTCCCGGCCGTCCGCGGGGTCACGGCGTCCGGCGCCTACGCGGTGCGGTCGAGCAGGAACGTGTTCATCGCGGCGGTGAGCTCGAGGTCCATGTCGCGCACGTCGCCGTTGACGGAACGGATCGGGGCAGCGAGCCGGGAGCTCGACACGAGCCACAGTGCGTCGGCGGCACGGAGGTCGTCGAGCGTCACGAGCTCGTACGAGGTCGCGATCCCGCGGTCCTCGGCGAAGGTGAAGACGTCCGCCTGCGTCGTCCCCGCGAGGATGCCGATGTCGGTCCGGGGCGTGACGAGGTCGTCGCCGCGTCGGAGCAGGAGCGTCGAGCGCGGGCCCTCGAGGACGTAGCCGTCGGTCGAGACGAACAGGGCGTCGTCGGCCCCGCGGCGAGCCGCCTCACGCAGGGCGGCCATGTTCACGGCGTACGACAGGGTCTTGGCGCCCTGGAGCAGCCAGGGACTCGTGCGGGCGACGTCGTGGCGGTACCCGCGGTCGAGCGTGACGACGGCGATGCCCTGCTCGCGGGGCATGGTGTACTCCTCGGCCGGGGCCGCGTACACGTAGCCCGTCGGTCGGCCGTCGCCCTCGACGCCGCGGGACATCACGGTCTTGCAGTAGGCCTCGCGGACCGGATCGAGCTCCGCGACGACGGCCTCGACCGCGCGGCGCCAGACGTCGAGGTCGGGTGCGGGCAGGTCGAGCATCGCGGCCGAGCGGGCGAGACGGTCGAGGTGTGCCTCGAGTGCCTGCGGTCGACCGTCCGTGACGTTCAGGGTCTCGAACACGCCGTCACCGCGGACCAAGCCGAGGTCGAGCACCTGGACGTGCGGCTCGATCGGACCCTCGAAGGTGAACGCGTCGGCGCCGGGGTCGTGCGCCTCGGCGTGCTGGGAGGGACGGTTCAGGATCGCGAGGACGGTTTCGGTCATGCGACCAGTCAAGCGCATCCGCTGCCGGTCCCCGGGCCTGGTCCGCGGGTGTCAGCGGACGCGTCGGACCGGGTCAGCGGCCCTCGGGGATCGCGCCCATGAGCTTCCAGACCGCGCTCGACAGCTCCGGGTGCGCGAGCGCGATGCGCCGGAGGCGGTGGTACTCCTCGCCGTGCACCGTACCCGACCCCGACGACGGGTGCTGGGTGCGTCCGCCGGCACGGTGCTCGATGCGGGAGTCGACCTCGATGGCCTCGGCGCGGAGGATGAGCACGACCTGCTCGTCGACCGTCGGGATCAGGTGCATGAACTCCCACGGGTCGTCACCCTGGCGACAGCGGTGTTCGACGATGACGGCGATCTCCTCCGCCGCCTCGGCACGGAGCACCTCGAGGCTCCGCCCCGCGTTCCGGGACTCAGCCACGGTGTGCCCGTACCTGCGCTGCCATGGAGCGAGCCTACGCCACGCCTTCGGGGACATCGACGCCGCGCTCCCCGGCGTGCTCGGGCAGACTCGGAGCGTGCCGCACGTCGCGTCGAAGGACCAGCACCCGCGGGTGTGTGTCGTCTACCTGCTCCGATCCGGGCCCGCCGGGGTCGAGGTCCTGCTCGGACGGAAGCGGCGGGGGCTCGGGGTCGGACGGCTCGTCGGCCCCGGCGGCAAGCTCGAGCCCGGCGAGGACGCCCGCTCGGCCGCGGTGCGTGAGGTCGCGGAGGAGGTCGGGCTCGAGGTCCGTGCCGAGGACCTCGAGCCGCGGGGGACGCTCGACTACCGGTTCCCGTTCCGGCCGTCGTGGAGTCAGGTCTCGGACGTGTTCGTCGCCGAGCGGTGGGACGGCGAGCCGCGCGGTGGCGACGAGCTCGAACCGGGCTGGGTCCCCGTCGACGCCGTGCCCTACGACGCCATGTGGGACGACGCCCGCTACTGGCTGCCGGGGGTCCTGCGCGGTGGGAGCGTCCGTGCGCGGTTCACCTTCGGCGAGGACTGTGCCACCGTGTCCGGGTTCACCGGGTCCGGCGTCCGTGCGGCGGTCGACTGATCGCGACGGCGCCGGTGCGGGGTGCGGCGGTGCCCTCGAGGCCCTCGAGCCCGCCCGTGAAGACGTCGCCCGTCATCCGGGCGTCCTGGAACCCCGCGTCGTGGTGGTCGTCACCGTCGCCTCGGCCGGGGCGGATGGTGGTCAGCGTGCCCGTCTCGGTCGACTGGAGTCCGTGCCGCGCGAGTTCCTCGTCGCGCTGCTGGCCCAGGAAATCGCGGTTCGCGGCCTGCGCGTCCCCGAACATCGTCGTGCGACCGGTGACGATCATCCGGATGCGGCGGTGCTCCCACCACATCTTGCCGACGACCATGAGCACGATCCCGGCCGCGGCGTAGGAGGCCATCGTGACCAGCCCGCGCTCGTACGAGGGTCCGACCCCGTACACCGTGTGCTTGATCATCTCGACCATGCTCGAGCCCACCACGACGTGGTTCAGCCAGGCGAACGGCTCCGGCATGAACCACTTCGGGTAGGCGCCACCCGACGACGGCATCGACAGGAAGACGAAACAGATCATGGCGGGTGCGGCGATGAACCGCCCGGCGAAGTAGCTCAGGCCGTTCACGGTCAGTCCGATGGCGACGATCCAGCCCCAGGCGATGAGCACGAGCGCGGCGAAGTGTCCGTGGATGGCGCCGACGACCGGGCCGGCCAAGGTGTTCGTGATGAGGGAGATGACGATCCCGCCCACCACGATGACCGCGACGCGCGTGCGGTGGCGCAGCGGGCCGCCCATGATGCCGATGAACATCGCCACCATGTACCCGCCGATGCACCACGCGAGCATGACGTACATGGCGACGGTGCCGTACTCGTCCCAGCGTGGCAACGGGGCGAGTTCGGTGATCGTCGGTGCCGGACCCCCACCGGCCGTGATCACCGACGACAGGGTCGCCGGGACGAGGCTCGCCACCTGGAACTGGTGCGCGCTCGCCTTGAACACCGTGTTCGACGACGGGTCGTAGGCGACCGCCATGAGTCCGCTCACCACGTCGTGCTTCGCGCGCGTGAGCGAGTCGACCGTGTGGAACACGTACTCGCCGGGCAGGGCCTTGTGCACGGCCGCGACGAGTGCCGGGTCCGACCCGACCAGCGCGATCGGGACGTCGTGCGGATGGGGTGCGTGGAACGCCGCGATGTAGCACAGGCAGAACCCGACGATGAAGAACAGGGGCATCCAGAGCTGCAGGCCGATGAGTTGCAGCGAGGGGTGGAGGGTTCCGTACCAGCGGCGGTAGCGACTGATGTGCTGGGGCTCGGGCGCACGGGTCACGGTCCGTCCCCGCCCGGCGATGCGGGTACCCCGACGCGGCGACGATCCCCGGGTCGCCGGCCTCGTGGTGCGGGCCGTCGGTGTGCTGCGGTGCACTCCGGCACGGTCCGGGACGTCGTTGTTGCGCGGTGTGCTCACGCGGGCTGGGCCACCTCTCTGGGCTTCGGACGAAGGCTTCCAGGGTACGCCGCCGCCGCTTCGAGCCCACATGGCCGGGAGGTGCGGGCCGCGCGGTCAGGACCGGCTGCGGCCCGCCTGGGACGAGTCCATCGCGAGCTCCTCGGCGTCCAGGCTGATGAGGACGCGGCGCATGACCTCTTCGTCCAGGGCGCCGTGCTCGCGCTCGCGGAGCACGACCTCGCGCCGGCGGGCGAGGAGCTCGCGCCGGACCGCCTGGACCTCGGCGGCGGTGAGCCGGGACGGGGCCTCGCGGGCGTCGAGGCGCTCGTCCTCGGCGTCGTGCTGGAAGTCCTCGGCCTGTCGCTCCAAGCGCCGCCGCAGCCGGCCCACGGTCGCGTCCACGGCCTCCCGTCCGTACCGCTCCGCCCAGACGTCCTGCCGCTCGCGGATCAGGTCGATCGCCGCCTCGGTCGTGCGGTGGGACAACAGGAGCTCGGCCGCGGTGTCGCGCTCGTGCTCGCCCGGGTCGTGGACGTGCAGACGGCGGATGACGATCGGCAGGGTGAGCCCCTGCAGCAGGAGGGTCCCCACGGTGACGACGAACGCGATGAGGAAGATGGTGTCCTGCGCGGGGATGTGCGTCGGCGAGGACACGACGGCGACGGCGGCGGCCAGGGTGACCACGCCGCGCATCCCCGTCCACGAGATCACCGTGAGCTCCTGCCAGGTCATCCGTGGTTCGGCCGCGCCGCGGAGCCACCGGAGGCGCGGCCTGCCCCGGGTCGCGCGGACGACGAGCGGTCGGAGCCAGCGCCCGTTCACGCGGCGCCGCCAGTACGACAGGAACACGAACGCGGGACGGACGAGCACGACGACGCCGAGCACCACGAAGGCCACCCCGACGCTCTCGAGCAGGCTGCGGTGGCTGGCGAGCGTCTCGTGCACGACCGTGTTGAGCTGCAGCCCGATGAGCGCGAACACGAAGCCCTCGAGGATGACGTCGGCGCTCGTCCACAGTGGGCGCTCCTGGAGACGGGTCTCGTAGCCCTCCTTCGGCGAGTTGTACCCGATGTACAGGCCGGCCGTGACGACCGCGATCACACCTGAGCCGCCGAGTTCCTCGGCGAGGATGTAGGCCACGAACGGGAGCAGGATGCTCATGATGGTCGCGATCACCGGGTCGCCCAGCCGCATCCGGAGCCAGTGCACGAGCACGCCGAGGACCCCGCCGACCACGAGTCCCACGACGATCGCCAGGGCGAAGATCCCGGCGTCCTCCCACAGGGTCAGCGACTCGCCCGCGATGATGAGCGTGAAGACGCGGACGAGGGTCAGGGACGCCGCGTCGTTGATGAGGCTCTCGCCCGACAGCACGGTCATCACGCGGCGGGGGAGCCCGAGCTTCCGGCCGATCGCCGCGGCCGACACGGCGTCGGGCGGGGCGACGATCGCGCCGACGAGAATCGCGGCGGGCAGGGTCATGTCCGGTACGAGCAGGTAGGCGACGGCGCCGACGACGATCGCGGTCACGATCACGAGCACGATCCCGAGCCGACGGATCTGCCGGAGCGACTGCCGGAAGCTCTGCCACGTCACGTCGAGCGCCGCGGAGTACAGCAGCGGCGGCAGCACCACGGTGAGGATGACGTCGGAGTCGATCTCGATGTGCGGCAGCCCGGGGACGAACGAGGCGGCGAGCGCGGCGGCGGTGACGAGGAGCGGCGCGGGCAGGCCCTTGGCGCGGGCGAACGCGGTGAGCGCGAGGGACACCACGAGGACCACGAGCAGTTCGGCGATGTCCATCGGGCGGGAGTCCTCTCGTCGTCGGCCTGTCCATCTTCTCAGAGAGCGCCTGGTGCGGGCTGGACGGGCCGTGAGCGCGACGACAGCCACGAGGACGGGCGGCGCTCGCCCACAGAGTGGACGCCGGTGAACGGGGGATGGACATCAGGTTGCCCCGCGGTGCCCGGAACTGGGAGACTCGTCGGCGGTGGATCTCACACTCATAGTCGTCCTGGTCATCGCGTTGGCCCTCTTCTTCGACTTCACGAACGGTTTTCACGACACCGCCAACGCGATGGCGACCCCGATCGCGACCGGCGCGATGAAGCCGACGGTCGCGGTGTCCGTCGCGGCGGTGCTCAACCTCGTCGGGGCGTTCCTCAGCACCGAGGTGGCGACATCGATCTCGCACGGCCTCATCAACGAGGGGCCGGGTGGCGTCGCGATCACCCCGGCGATGATCTTCGCGGGGCTCATCGGTGCCGTGACCTGGAACATGATCACCTGGCTCCGGGGCCTGCCGTCCTCGTCCAGCCACGCGCTGTTCGGCGGTCTCATCGGCGCGGCCATCGTCGGCGCGGGCTTCGGCTCGGTGAACTACGCCTCGCTCCTCACGGTGGTGATCATCCCGGCCGTCCTCTCGCCGGTCATCGCATCGGTGGTCGCGTTCCTGGCGACCCGCATCGCCTACACGGTCACGCGGCGCAAGGGCGCGCCGAACGAACGCGGCGGCTTCCGCATCGGTCAGATCTTCACCTCGTCCATGGTGTCGCTCGCCCACGGCACGAACGACGCCCAGAAGACCATGGGCGTCATCACGCTCACGCTCATCGCGGGCGGGTTCCAGCGCAGCGGGTCGGGCCCGGAACTCTGGGTGATCGTGGCCTGCGCCATGGCGATCGCGCTCGGCACGTACACGGGCGGTTGGCGCATCATCCGGACGCTCGGCAGCGGGCTCACGGACATCCGCGCGACGCAGGGCTTCGCCGCCGAGGCCTCGACCGCCGCGACGATCCTCGCGTCGAGCCACGTGGGCTTCGCCCTGTCGACGACGCAGGTGTCGTCGGGATCGATCATCGGTGCGGGGCTCGGTCGCCGCGGGTCGAAGATCCAGTGGTCGACGGCGGGCAAGATCGTCATCGCGTGGTTCATCACGTTGCCCGCCTCGGCAGCCGTCGGCGCGGTGGCGTCGGCGATCGCCCGCATCGGCACGGCCGGGCTCGTCGTCGACGCCGTGCTCGGGGCCGTGATCATCGCCGGGCTGTTCCTGTGGTCGCGGCGGAACCCGGTCGAGCAGGCCGCGGCGATCGAGGTCGACGTCGCCGCGAACTCGGTCCTCACGCGCAAGCAGCGCCGCGACCTGCAGCGCCGGAAGCGTGCGGAGGAGGTCGCGGCCCGCCGGGTGGCGTTGAGCCGCGAGAAGACCCTGCGCCGGATGGCCGCACGGAGAGGAGGCCGTCGATGATCGACTGGGGAGGCTTCTTGCTCGTCGTGCTCGTCGCGCTGATCTCCGCGTGCTTCGTCACCTCGGTGTACGGGCTCGGACTCCGTCTGTGGGTCACCGGGCGCGACGGCCGCGCGCGGTCGGCGCGTGCGGCGGCGGTGCTGTGCTTCGCGGTCTGCGCGGCCACGGTGCTGTACGGGGTGTACCTGATCGTCCCGCAGTTCCACCAGTAGCCCCGTCGGCCCGGTCACGAGACCGACGGAGCGGGCGCGGGTCGGGCCTCCCGGCCGTCAGTCCGTCGGCAGCGGCCGCTCGTCGGCGCGCACGCGGACCTGGTTCGCGAGGTCGCGCAGACGCTGTTCCTCACGTTCGGTCTCGGGATCGGGCTCGGGCAGCTCGGCGGCGGCCAGGCGCACCTGCCGCGCGGTCGCGACGTCGTGGTCGTGCCACCGTGCCAGCGCGAAGTTGCGGCGCACGTCCCGGAGGGGGAGGCGGATCGTGGCGTCCGCCTCGACGCCGGCGAACAGCTGCCGCATCCGGATGATCTCCGAGTCGAGCTCGCCCCCGACAACGAGCACGAAGTTCGAGATGTAGAGGTAGACGAGCAGCAGGATCGCCCCACCGAGCCAGCCGTACGCGTGGTTGATGGACCCGATCGTCTTGACGTACACGACGAACCCGAGGGTCGCGAGGGCCCAGGTGCCGATCGCGAACCCGGCTCCGGCCGAGACCCACCGCAGGTGTGGTGCCCGGACGTTCGGCGTCGCGTAGTACAGCACCCCGACCATGACGACGAGGGTCGCGAGGAGGACGGGCCACTTGCCGACGTCCCACAGGCCCTCGAGCCAGGCCGGCCACCCCATCCGGTGCACGACCGTGGCGACCGCCGTCGGGGTGCCGAGCAGGATCGTGATCGCCACGGCGCCCCCGACCATGATGAGCATCGTGACGAGCAGCATCATGCTGCGGAACTTCCAGATCCGTCGCCCCTCCTCGACCTCGTAGGCCGTGTTCATCGCGCGGCCGAACGCGGTCGCGTACCCGGACAGCGACCACAGGGTCAGGAGGAGGCCGATGGCCAACGCGAGCTCCGGGCTGTCGAGCGCGGTGAGCTGCCGGAGCGGCGTCTCGAGGTGTCGCGCGGTCTCCGGGCGGATGATGGCGCCGAGGATCTGGATGATGTCGGTGATCGTGTCACCGGAGCGGTCGAGGATCGACACGGCCGACACGACGGTCAGGGCCGTGGGGAACGCCGTCAGCGTGGCGAAGAACGTGAGCGAGGCAGCGGCGTCGACGACCCGGTGCCGGATGACCTGGTGGGTCGTCCGCCGGACGACCGCCCGGAACCCGGTGCGCTTGAGGGCACGCGAGTCGGCGTCCTGCATGCCGCCCACGCTAGCCGTCCGCGGGGCGGAGGGCGTCGTACCGCCGGAACGAGGGAACGAGGCGCAGCAGGAGCGCCACGAGTCCGATGATCACGACGCCGCCGACGATCGGCGGGACCGCGATGCCGACGGCCACGACGAGGCCCGCGTACAGGTCGCCGATCCGGGGACCGCCGGTCACCACGACGACGAAGATGCCCTGCAGTCGGCCGCGCATGCCGTCCGGTGCGGCGGCCTGGAGGATCGTCCCGCGGAACACGCTGCTCACGTTGTCCGCGCCACCGGACACCAGGAGCGCCGCGGACGCGAGCACGAGCGCCGGCAGGATCCCGATGCCGAACCCGACGTGGGCGCGGCCGCCGAGCGCGTGGGCGGCCGCGATCACGATGCCGAACACGGCGATCGAGGCCCCGTAGACCGTGATCGCCCAACCCACCGCCTCACCCTGGCGTCGGACGTGTCCGAGCGGGCCGGAGAACACGCTCGACACGAGTGCCCCCACGGCGTACGCGGCCGTGAGCACGCCGACCGTGATCGAGCCGCCGCCGATGACGAGCGCCCCGATCGCGGGGAACAGGACGCGGGGTTGGCCGAACGTCATCGCGATGATGTCGAGCACGAACGTCATCGTGATCGTCGGGGAGCGCCGGAGGAACCGTGCACCCTCGACGAGCGACCCGAGCCCCGGGCGCTGTGCGTCGTGCTCCGGCGCCATGCGCGGCAGCGTGATGATCCCCGTGAACGCGAAGCTGAAGAGGACGACGTCGATCGTGTAGGTGGGCGCGTACCCGACGGCGGCCACGAGCACGCCGGCGACGGCGGGCCCCACCGTGACGGCGAATCCCGTCCCGATGCCGCTGAGCGCTCCGGCGGCCGGCAGCAGGTCGGTGCCGATGAGCCGCGGGATGATCGCGGAGCGGGAGGCCCCGATCACCGTCCCGGCGACCGCGTTCACCGTCGCGAGCACGTACAGCAGCGCCACGTTCTCGAGGCCGAGCCAGGCGTGCGTGGCGATGAGGGCGGTGGACACCCAGGCGAGGACCGCGCTCGCGAGGGCGACGGCGCGGCGGTCGAACGCGTCGGCGAGCATGCCGCCGTACAGCCCGGCCGCGATCATCGGCACGAGCGAGATGACCCCGACGAGCGAGACCGCGAACGTCGACCGGGTGATGTCGTACACCTCGAGGCCGACGGCCACGGTCGTCATCTGGGTCCCGATGCCCGCGACCGAGCTCCCGACCCAGAGGCGGGGCCGTCGTCGGCCGGATGTGGAGTCACGGTGGGACCATTCTGCCGTCCCCCGCATCCGGACGCGCCCGGTGGGACCGGCCGCCATGCGGGTGTCACCCTCGTCGTGTTGGATGGCGACATGACTGACCTCAACAGCAAGCCCGAGTTCGACGCCCCGGAGGGCCCCGCCCCCACCGAGCTCGTCATCACCGACATCGTCGAGGGCGACGGCGCGGAGGCCCAGCCCGGATCGACCGTCAAGGTGCACTACGCGGGCGTCGAGTACGACTCCGGCGAGGAGTTCGACAGCTCCTGGAACCGCGGCGAGCCGATCGACTTCCCGCTCGCGGCGCTCGTCCGCGGCTGGCAAGAGGGCATCCCCGGCATGAAGGTCGGCGGCCGTCGCAAGCTCGTCGTGCCGCCGGAGCTCGCCTACGGGCCGGCCGGTGGCGGGCACTTCCTGTCCGGCAAGACCCTGATCTTCGTCATCGACCTCCTCGGCGTGCGCTGATGCCGACCGCGGTCCCCACCGTCGAGCTCAACGACGGCACCGCCTTCCCGCGCCTCGGGCTCGGGACGTACGGGCTGAACGGCGACGAGGGCGTGGCGGCGGTCCGTGCCGGCATCGACGCGGGCTACCGGCTCCTCGACACGGCGCTCAACTACGGCAACGAGGACGCCGTCGGCCGTGCCGTGCGCGAGTGCGGTCTCCCGCGTGAGGACCTCGTCGTCACCTCGAAGCTGCCCGGGCGACACCACGGGTACGACGAGGCCCACCGATCGATCGAGGAGACCCTCGGCAACCTCGGGCTGGACTCGGTCGACCTGTACCTCATCCACTGGCCGAACCCGTCCGTCGACAAGTTCGTCGACACCTGGAAGGCCTTCGTCGACCTCCGGGACAGCGGCGTCGTCCGCTCCATCGGCGTCTCGAACTTCACCGAGGACCACCTGCAGCGCATCGTCGACGCGACCGGTGTGGCCCCCGCGGTCAACCAGGTCGAGCTGCACCCGTACTTCCCCCAGGGCGCCCTCCGCGCGGTGCACGAGCGCCTCGGGATCGTGACCGAGAGCTGGAGCCCGCTCGCCAAGCAGAGCGAGCTCCTGACCGAACGCGTCGTCACGGACGCCGCGGCGGCGCACGGGGTCACCCCGGGGCAGGTCGTGCTGCGGTGGCACGTGCAGCTCGGCGCCGTGCCGGTGCCGAAGTCGGGCGACCCCGGACGGCAGCGCGAGAACATCGACGTGTTCGCGTTCGAGCTCACCGACGACGAGATGACGGCGATCTCCGGGCTCGAGCGTGGCCGGCTCTGGGGCGGCGACCCCGACTCGCACGAGGAGATGTGAGCCCGCGACGGGGCCGGTCGGACCGGCCCCGTCGCACCTCCACGCCGACACCTCCCACCACGGCGCGCGCGGGGCTACACTTGTCACCCCCGTCCCGAAGGGTGTTGCGTGACCGAGGAGTCAGAAGTCGACCGCGAGCGTCAGTACGTCGACGGCCTGTTCGCACGGCTCGACGAGTTGTCCGCGGACGCCGCCCGGCGGCTGGCCGAGACCCGTCGTGAGTCCGTCGGTGGGAACCACCAGAGCCGCAGCGAACGCGACGCCTTCGCCCGCCTCTACGAGGACACCCTCGCGACGCTCGAGCGCGTCGGGGACCGGCTCGTGTTCGGGCGCCTCGAGGTCGCGGACCCGGAGCAGGACGAGAGCGCCTTCCGCTACATCGGCCGCGTCGGGCTCCGGGACGCCGAGCACCGGCCGCTGCTGCTCGACTGGCGCGTCCCCGGCGCCAGCGCGTTCTACCAGGCGACGGCGGCCCACCCGATGGGCATGCGCGCGCGTCGGCACCTGACGCTGGCCGGTCGCGAGGTCGTCGGCGTCGAGGACGAGGTGTTCGACGCGACGCTCTACGACAGCGAGCGCACCCACCTGCAGGGTGAGGGCGCGCTGCTGGCCGCCGTGAGCGCGGACCGCACGGGCCGGATGACCGACATCGTCGCGACGATCCAGGGCGAGCAGGACCGCATCATCCGGTCCGCCATCGAGGGCGTGCTCGTCGTGCAGGGTGGCCCCGGCACCGGCAAGACCGCCGTCGCACTCCACCGGGCGGCCTACCTGCTGTACTCGCACCGCGAGCGTCTCCGCGGCTCCGGCGTGCTCGTCGTCGGTCCGTCGCCGGCGTTCCTGACGTACATCGAGCAGGTCCTCCCGTCGCTCGGCGAGACGGGCGTCGTCATGGCGTCCCTCGGGTCCCTGTACCCGGGCGTCGACACCGATCGGCACGACGGCGCGCGGGCCGCCGCGGTCAAGGGGTCGGCCGAGATGGCCGACCTGCTCCGCCGCGCGGTGCGGTCGCGGCAGATCGTGCCGACCGAGACCGTCACGGTCGACATCGAGGGCGAGCGTCTCGTGGTCCCGCCGTCGCTCATCGCCGCGGCGATGCGGAAGGCCCAGGAGCGGGGCAAGCCGCACAACGTCGCGCGGGTGACCTTCAACAAGGCGGCACTCGATGCCCTCACCGGTCTGCTCGCCGAGCAGCTGCGCGAGCGCGGGACCACGGTGGACGAGGCCGACGAGAAGGTCCTCCGCGAGGACGTCCGTTCGTCGTACGACGTGCGGGTGCTGCTGAACGGCGCGTGGATGCCGCTCCCGGCCGAGAAGTTCGTCGAGGACCTCTACGCGCGCCCGAACTGGCTCGCCTCGCTGACCCCGCACTGGTCCGCTGACCGGCGGGCGTTGCTCCGACGCTCGCGCGGTGCCGGGTTCACGGTCGAGGACGTCCCGCTGCTCGACGAGGCCGCGGAGCTCCTCGGCCCGTTCGACCCCTCGGGCGGCGGCGCCCGGAGGCAGGCGAAGGCGGCCCGACAGCGCGACGTCGAGAACGCCCGCATCGCCATCGAGAACATGGGCGTCGAGGGCATCGTGACGGCGGAGCAGGTCGCGGGGTCCTTCGCCGAGGGCGGTGACCCGCGCACCACCGCGGAGCGTGCAGCGGAGGACCGCGAGTGGACCTACGGCCACATCGTGGTGGACGAGGCCCAGGAGCTCTCGCCGATGCAGTGGCGGGTGCTCGCACGGCGGAACCCGTTGCGGTCCTTCACGATCGTCGGGGACATGGCGCAGGGGTCCTCGCCCGCCGCCGCGCGGAGCTGGGACGACGTGCTCGGTGCCCTCGCCCGCCGTCGTCGAGGCCGGGCTCCCCGCGTGCCGCTCGACCACCGGATCGAGTACCTCACCGTCAACTACCGCACGCCGCGGCAGATCGTCGAAGCCGCCGGTCGGTTCGCTGAGGACGCCGGGCTCGCCGTCACCGCCACCCGCGCCGTCCGTGACGGTGATCCGGTCGAGCACGTCGCGGTGTCCCGCGCCGGCCTCGTCGACGCGGTCGTCGAGCAGGTCCGGGCCGAGCGGCGTCGGATCGGCACGGGCACCATGGGCGTCATCGCGCCCGACGCCGCGATCGCGGTGATCCGCGAGCGGCTGGCGGCGACCACGGACGACCTCCGTTCACTCGAGGCGCCACGGCCCGGCGCGGTCACCGTCCTCACCGGTGCCGAGGCCAAGGGGCTCGAGTTCGACGGCGTGGTGCTCGTCGACCCGGACGGTGTCGGCGCCGACGCTGCCCGCGCGGCCGCCGCCGTGTACGTCGCCATGACGCGGCCGACCCGGCGGCTCGTCGTGCTCGACGTCATCGCGACCGACGAGGACGCCGGTGCGGCGGAGGCGGGGGACGTCGCGGCCTGATCTCGCCGGCGGTCAGTCCCGTTTCCGGTGCTCCACGAGGTCGAGCGCGTACTGCTGCCACCACTGTCCGGCGGCCGGTCCACCGTTGCACGTGCCGTCGCTCAGCCCGGGGGTCTTCACCCACAGCAGAGCGTCGAGTCGGGTGGAGCCGGCGGTGACGTGCGGGGTCTGCCCGAGCCCGGCCCCCGGCGGGTTGCACCAGGTGCCGAGCCACCCCCGGCCGTTGCGGGACACGTCGATGACGAAGTGCGGATCGCCCCCGATGCGGTCCGCGAGCCGGTCGGCGTACGCGCGCTCCTGGTCGACGCGGTAGAAGTTCGACACGTTGGTCGAGAAGCCCTGGGCCTCGTCGACGCCGGCCTCGCGGAGGCGCCGCGCCATGGTGTCCACGGGAACGCGGTCCTCGTTGCCGCCGTCGAGGTACACCGTGAGCCCGGCGTCGACGAGGGTGTGCACGGCCTGCCGGATCACCGGGATGCGGCTCGTCCCGATGCGGGGGCAGTTCGAGATCTGGGCGAGGGAGTCCGGTTCGACGAGCACGACGGCGTGCGATCCCCGCATGGCGTCGGCCACGTGCCGCACCCAGGGGCCGTAGGCGGCCGTGCTGAGGCCGCCCTTCGAGTACCCGCCGCAGTCGCGGTCCGGCACGGCGTAGAGCACGAACGTCGGGGTCGCCTGGTGCGTCTGCGCGCTCTCGAGCACCGCGCGGACGGTGCGCACGGTGTCGGCGGTCGAGCCCGCGCCCGTGAGCCACGTGGCGATCGGCTGGTCCGCGATCACCGAGAGCGCGTTCGCCGTCGCGACGTCGCCGCGGGTGCGAGCGGCGGACTCGGACCGGGCGGGGTGGTTCACGCTCGTGGGCTGCACGGCGAGTCCGCCGGGGAAGGCCTCGGCCGCGGTCCTGCGGGTCGCGACGACGCGCGTCGGCGTGGGGGTGGCATCGGGGGTCGACATGGAGCCTCCGTTCCGGTCGGCGTGGGGCAGGACGACCGTCAACGCGAGCACGAGCAGCAGCGCCAGCCCCACGGCGACCGCGCCGAGGACGGCCCACTGGCGGCGCCCCGACCGGTGGTGGCCGGCCGGCGGGCGGGGGTCAGGCCGCTCCGTGGGCATGGCGGTCCTCCTCGTCCTCACGGGTCGGTCGGACCAGCCTCGCATCACCGGCCCCGCGGCGGCCACTCGCCGGTCCGCTGTGCGCGATCTGCCAGGCGCGGCTCGGTCGGTGTCCAGCCAGGGCACAGGGGTGCGGCAGGCTGCTGCCCCAGACTGTGCGGATGTTCCGGAGACTGCTGCTGCTCGTCGTCACCGCCGGCTACGCCTGGGTGGTGTGGCGGATGACGCTGACACCCCAGCTGTTCTCCCGCTCCGGCAGTGATGCGGTCGCCCTCGTCCTCCGGCTGGCCCAGCAGCACGCGGCGACGGCGTGGGTCACCTACGACCGCGCGGAGTTCCTGGCGAACATCGCGATGTTCGTCCCGGTCGGTGCGATCGCGGCGATGTGGCTGCCCCGGCGGGCGTGGTTCCTCGCGGGCATGCTCGCCGTCGGACTCTCGGTGGGCATCGAGTGGACGCAGCACGTCGCCCTGCCGGGCCGCGTCGCCGATCCGCGCGACGTCCTCTCGAACGGGCTCGGGGGGTTCCTCGGCGCCACGCTCATCGGGTTGGCTCGGTCGGCGGTGCCCGAACGCCGCCGCCGACGCCCGCGCATGGTCTGACGGCCGCGCGTCGCGCGACCGGTCGACCCCGGTCCTCCCGTCCGTCCCCTGGTCCGGCCGTCCGGGGGGCACCCCTTCTGGAGCTGGCACCGGCCGGCCCGGGTCCGACACCCTGGGTGGTGGGCCGTGCAGGACGGCCCGACAGGAGGACCACCGCGTGCCCACCCACGACGTCCCGGGGGCGGTACGACTCGACGACCTCACGGACCGGGTCCCGGGGCAGACGCTCATGGCGGCCTGCCTCGCCGAGCAGGCGGCCGCGCCACCGCGGGGTCGTCTCGCACGCGTCGTCGGCGCGCGCGTGCTCACCGACGCGGCGCGGTCCTGGTACGTCGGCGTGGTGGGGGAGCGCGTGACCGCGCGGCTCCTCGAGGGGCTCGGACCGGAGCACGTCGTACTGCACTCCATCCCGGTGACGGACTCGGGCACGGACATCGACCACCTCGTCGTCGGACCCATGGGTGTCGTCACGGTGCACACGAAGCACCACCGCGACGCCCGCGTGTGGGTCGGCGGCGACACCGTGCTCGTCGCGGGTCAGCGCCGGCCGTACGTGCACGCGGCACGGAGCGATCGGACGCGCGTGCTGCGTGCCCTGGCGGCGCTCACGCTCCCCGTCGCACCGGTGACGAGTCTCGTCGCGGTGGTGCACGCCGCCCGGGTGCAGGTCCGACGCGCGCCCGAGGGCGTCCGCGTCGTCGACGCCCGTCACCTCGTCCGGACGCTCCGCCGGCTCCCGACGGTCCTCGGTCAGGACGCGGTGTGGGCGCTCGCCGGGGCCGTGACCTCCACCGAGACGTGGGGCGTGCGGCCCGAGGGTGAGCCCGCCGACGTCGTGGCACGGTTCGCAGCGCTCGGACGGGAGGTGCGGGTCGCCCGCGCTGCGCGTCTCGCGTGGGCGGGTGCCGCGTGTGCGGGCGTCGCGGCCGGCCTCGTTGCGGTCGTCGCGGCCGTCCCCGGCCTCGTCGGGGCACTGTTCAGTTGACTCCGGGGCACGGACGGGGCTCGTCGGGGTCGTCCGGCGACGGGCCGGTGGGGTATCATCGTCAGGTTGCCGTCGAACGGCCGCGGACACAGAGCGCCCACACATCCGGTGTGGTGCACCGCGCAGCAACAGGAAGGGGATCACCCATGGCACTCGAATCGAACGTCAAGAAGGCGATCATCGAAGAGTACGCGACCCACCCGGGCGACACGGGATCCCCCGAGGTCCAGGTGGCCGTGCTCACGCAGCGCATCAAGGACCTCACCGAGCACCTCAAGGAGCACAAGCACGACCACCACTCGCGTCGTGGTCTGCTGCTCCTCGTCGGGCAGCGTCGTCGTCTCCTCGGCTACCTCGCCGACGTCGACATCAACCGCTACCGCTCGCTCATCGAGCGCCTCGGCCTGCGTCGCTAGTCACTGCTCTGTCGGTCACTGCGGTCGACGATCGAAGTGCCTCCGCCAGGCGGGGGATCCGGTCTTGACCGAACGCCCCGTCCCTCCCACCGGAGGGGCGGGGCGTTCTGCGTTCCCGACGGGTGCGGTGGTCTCCCCGCGCGTTCGCACGGAGCGGGAATAGCGTGCACGGCACCGTCGTTCGGCTTGCATGTACATGCAAACGCATCGAAAGAGGAGCGCATCGTGCAGTTCGGCATCTTCACCGTGGGTGACGTCACCACCGACCCGACGACCGGCAGGACGCCGACCGAGGCCGAGCGGATCCAGGCGGTCCTGACCATCGCGCAGAAGGCGGAGGAGGTCGGCCTCGACGTCTTCGCCACGGGCGAGCACCACAACCCGCCGTTCGTGCCGTCCTCGCCGACCACCATGCTCGGCTACCTCGCCGCGAAGACCGAGCGGCTGGTCCTCAGCACGAGCACGACACTCATCACGACGAACGACCCGGTGAAGATCGCCGAGGACTTCGCGATGCTCCAGCACGTGTCCGGCGGCCGCACCGACCTCATCCTCGGCCGCGGGAACACCGGGCCCGTCTACCCGTGGTTCGGGCAGGACATCCGACAGGGCGTCAACCTCGCCATCGAGCACTACGCACTCCTCCGCCGCCTCTGGACCGAGGACGTCGTCGACTGGCAGGGCCACTTCCGCACGCCGCTGCAGGGTTTCACCGCGACGCCGCGCCCACTCGACGGCGTCGCCCCGTTCGTCTGGCACGGCTCGATCCGCACCCCCGAGATCGCCGAGCAGGCGGCCTACTACGGCGACGGGTTCTTCGCGAACCACATCTTCTGGCCCGCGAGCCACACCGCGAACATGGTCCGGCTCTACCGTGAGCGGTTCGAGCACCACGGACACGGGCCGGCCGCGAACGCGATCGTCGGGCTCGGCGGCCAGGTGTTCATGCGGAAGAACTCGCAGGACGCCGTCGCGGAGTTCCGCCCGTACTTCGACAACGCGCCGGTCTACGGCCACGGCCCGAGCCTCGAGGACTTCACGCGGCAGACCCCGCTCACGGTCGGCAGCCCGCAGGAGGTCATCGACCGGACCCTCGGCTTCCGCGAGTACGTCGGCGACTACCAGCGCCAGCTGTTCCTCATGGACCACGCGGGGCTGCCGCTCACGACCGTGCTCGAGCAGCTCGACATCCTCGGCGAGGAGGTCGTGCCCGTGCTCCGGAAGGAGTTCGAGGCCCGCCGTGCCCCGGGCGTCCCCGACGCCCCGACCCACGCCTCGCTCGTCGCGGCCGCGCAGTCGGCCGCCGTCGCCAGCGACGTCGCGGAGGTGCGCGCATGACCACCATCACCGTCGTCTCCGCGGGGCTGTCCGAACCGTCGTCGTCGCGCCTCCTGGCCGACCGGCTGGCGGATGCCGCCGTGACCGCCCTCGGTGACCCTGACGACGGGGTGCCGGGAGGCGCGACGCGCGTCGTGCACGTCGACCTGCGCCCGCTCGCGCACGAGATCACCGACGCGATGCTGACGCGCTTCAAACCGCCCGCGCTCGGCGCGGCGGTCGCCGAGGTCGTCGAGGCGGACGCCGTCGTGTTCGTCGCGCCGGTGTTCACCGCGGGCATGAGCGGGCTCGCGAAGTCGTTCCTCGACGTCCTCGAGACGGACGCACTCGTCGACATGCCCGTGCTGCTCGGTGCGACCGGTGGCTCCCCGCGGCACTCGCTCACGGTCGAGCACGGGTTCCGACCGGTCTTCAGCTATCTGCGCGCCGCCGTGGCGCCGACCGCGGTGTTCGCGGCCACCGAGGACTGGGGCGACGCCGAGGGCGTGGCGGCACTCGACGGTCGGATCCGCCGGGCGGGGGCCGACCTCGCCCACCTGGTCCGGACCTCCCGGCGTCGTGTCCCCGTGACGGAGCCCGACGTCGTCGACTTCGGGAGTCTGCTCGAGGGCCTCGGTCAGTAGGGGGCGCGCGGAGGGGGAGACCCGCTCAGTACCAGTGCGGGTTCTCGCTCATCTCGTGGTTCCAGGCGGCGCAGGGGCTGCCGTACGCGTCCTTGATGTACGCCAGGCCCCAGTTGATCTGGGTGTCCTGGTTCGTGCGCCAGTCCGCACCCGCCGTGGCCATCTTCGACGCGGGCAGGGCCTGCGGGATGCCGTAGGCGCCGCTCGAGACGTTGAGGGCGTTCGCCCGCCAGCCCGACTCCTGCGTCCACAGTGACACGAGGCATGAGAACTGGTCGGAACCCCAGCCGTAGGCACCGATCGCGCCTCGCGCGTACGCCTGCGCGCCTGCGGGGTCCGCGGCGACGCCGGAGGGATCCGGGTACGACGTCGTGGGCGCGGCCGCCGCGACGGCGGACGTGGCGCGTTGGGCGGCCGCGCGCTCCGCAGCGAGCTGCGCGGCCCGCTTCTGGGCCGCGACCTGGGCGGCCACGGCCTGGCCGATCGCGTACTGCCGCTCGACCTTCGCCGTCGTGTCCTTGAGGGTGGCGAGCTGCGCGTACAGCTCGTCGCTGTGCTGCTGCGTGCTCGACACCGCGGCGTTCGCCGCTGCCTCCGCGGCGTCCGCCGCCGTCGACTTGGTCTCCGCGGCGTCGGCGAGGCGCTGGCGCTCCGCCTCGGCCCGCTGCGCCTGGTCGTGGAGGGACGTGGCCGTGTTCGCCGCCACGCTCGCGTCGCTCATCACACCGGCCCACGTGTCCGACAACTGGTCGAGGGTGCCGAGTTGGTACAGGAGGTCCTGGGGCTTCTTGGAACCGACGATGCGGCTCGTGATCGTGTCGCTGTCGCCCGAGCGGTAGAGGTGCGCGGCGAGCTGCCCCGCCCGGTCCTTGGCGCGCGCCGCGGTCTCGGCGGCGGCCGCTGCCCTGGCGGTCAGGTCGTCGGCCGTCTGGGTCGCCGCCCGGAGGTCGGACTCGGCCGCGGCGGCCTGGGCCGACGCGGTGAGCGCGGCGGCGGACTTCTGCGCGGCCACCGACTGGAGGCCCTTGAGCGCGTCCTGCACCTTCGCGACCTCGGCCTGCGTGGCCGCCTGGTTGCCCTTCGCCGCCTGGACGTCCGCCCACGACGGGTAGGTCGTGGCCTGGGCCGGGAGGGCTCCGACGACCGGCGCGACGAACGCGCACACGGTCAGGGTGAGGCCCGTCACGAGCAGCCGACGGCGCGCACGTCCGGGCGCGGCGGCACGCGTGGGGGAGGAGTGACGCATGGGCCCAGGCTAACGACCCACCGCGTGTTCGCCGCGAGCCATGCCGGAGCGGCGGACCCGGATGCTAGGCTCGTGACCGTCGGTGACGTATCCGTCATCGATCTGGAACCAACCGGAGCAGGCCGGCACGAAGCTGGTCATCGGTGGTGACCTACGGGACCGTCCCCCACGCGGGGCGAGCGGCGCCGTGGATTTCTACTGCTGGCCAGGCATGCGTCCCGCTGTCGTGTGGGCGCACGTGCACACCGTGCCCTCGACCCCCGGCCCTGCTGCACACACACCATGCGGCGTCGACCACGACGCCGACACCACCACGCACGCTCGACGAGTGTGCGTGGCCGTCACGCACACGAGGAGGCACCCCTTTGGAGGGTCCCGAGATCAAGTTCGCCGAGGCAGTGATCGACAACGGTCGCTTCGGTACCCGTACCGTCCGGTTCGAGACCGGTCGTCTCGCGCAGCAGGCGCAGGGCGCCGTCGCCGCGTACCTGGACGACGAGACCATGCTGCTGAGCGCCACGAGCGCCGGCAAGCACCCGCGGGAGGGCTTCGACTTCTTCCCGCTCACCGTCGACGTCGAGGAGCGCTCCTACGCCGCCGGGAAGATCCCCGGCTCGTTCTTCCGCCGCGAGGGCCGACCGTCGACCGAGGCCATCCTGGTCTGCCGGCTCATCGACCGCCCGCTCCGTCCGTCGTTCGTCGACGGTCTCCGCAACGAGGTCCAGATCGTCATCACGGTCCTGAGCATCGCGCCGGACGAGTTCTACGACGCCCTCGCGATCAACGCGGCGTCGGCCTCCACGCAGATCTCCGGTCTGCCGTTCTCCGGCCCGATCGCCGGTGTGCGCCTCGCGCTCATCGACGGCCAGTGGGTCGCGTTCCCGAAGCACTCGCAGCTCGAGCAGGCCGTGTTCGACCTGACCGTCGCCGGCCGGGTCGTCACCGACGAGGCCGGCAACGAGGACGTCGCGATCATGATGGTCGAGGCGGAGGCCACCGAGAACAGCTGGGGTCTCATCCAGGGTGGCGCCGTCAAGCCGGACGAGTCCGTCGTGGCGCAGGGCCTCGAGGCCGCCAAGCCGTTCCTCAAGGTCCTCGTCGAGGCCCAGGCGAAGATGGCCGCGCAGTCCGCCAAGGAGATCCAGGACTACCCGGTGTTCCCGGCGTACTCCGACGAGGTCTACGCGGCGGTCGAGGGTCTCGCCCTCGACGAGCTCAAGGGCGTGTACCAGATCGCCGGCAAGCTCGAGCGTCAGGACGCCGACGACGCCCTCAAGGCGCGCGTCAAGGAGGCCGTCGCGGCCCAGGTCGAGGCCGGCACCCTGCCCGCCGAGGCCAACGGTCAGGTCTCCGCCGCCTACAAGTCGGTGACGAAGAAGGTCGTGCGCGGCCGGATCCTCACCGAGCAGGTCCGCATGGACGGCCGCGGCCTCGCCGACATCCGTCCGCTCGACGCCGAGGTCGCGGTCATCCCGCGCGTTCACGGTTCGGCGATCTTCCAGCGCGGCGAGACCCAGATCCTGGGCGTCACGACGCTGAACATGCTCAAGATGGAGCAGCAGATCGACTCCCTGAGCCCGGTCACGAAGAAGCGCTACCTGCACCACTACAACTTCCCGCCCTACTCGACCGGTGAGACCGGCCGCGTCGGTTCGCCGAAGCGTCGCGAGATCGGACACGGCTTCCTCGCCGAGCGGGCACTCGTGCCGGTCCTGCCGAGCCGCGAGGAGTTCCCCTACGCCATCCGTCAGGTGTCCGAGGCCCTCGGGTCGAACGGCTCCACCTCGATGGGCTCCGTGTGCGCCTCGACCCTGTCGCTCCTCAACGCCGGTGTGCCGCTGCGCGCGCCGGTCGCGGGCATCGCGATGGGCCTCGTCTCCGACACCGTCGACGGTCAGACCCGCTACGCGGCCCTGACCGACATCCTCGGTGCCGAGGACGCCCTCGGCGACATGGACTTCAAGGTCGCCGGCACGAGCGAGTTCGTCACCGCGATCCAGCTCGACACGAAGCTCGACGGCATCCCGTCGTCGGTCCTCGACGCCGCCCTGAAGCAGGCCAAGGAGGCCCGTTCGGCGATCCTCGGTGTCCTCACCGAGGCGATCGACGCCCCCGACGAGATGGCCGACACCGCGCCGCGCGTCATCAGCGTCCAGATCCCGGTCGACAAGATCGGCGAGCTGATCGGCCCGAAGGGCAAGACGATCAACGGGATCCAGGACGAGACCGGCGCCGACATCTCGATCGAGGACGACGGCACGGTCTACATCGGTGCGGTCGACGGTCCCTCGGCCGAGGCCGCCCGCGCCCAGGTCAACGCGATCGCGAACCCGACCAACCCGGAGATCGGGGACCAGTTCCTCGGAACGGTCGTCAAGATCGCCACGTTCGGTGCGTTCGTCTCGCTCCTCCCCGGCCGAGACGGACTCCTCCACGTGTCCGAGGTTCGCAAGCTCGCCGGTGGCAAGCGCGTCGAGAACGTCGAGGACGTCCTCGGGGTCGGCCAGAAGGTCCTCGTCGAGGTCACGAAGGTCGACGACCGCGGCAAGCTGTCGCTCGCGCCCGTGATCGCCGACGAGGCCGACACGGCGACCGAGTCCGCGGACGCCGAGGGCGCCACGGTCTGACGCTCGCGCTCGACGGAACGGCCGTCGGTCCCCTCGGGGGCCGGCGGCCGTTCCGCGTCTGCGGTCCGGCGGCCGTTCCGCGTCTGCGGTCCGGCGGCCGTTCCGCGTCTGCGGTCCGGCGGCCGTTCCGCGTCTGCGGTCCGGCCGCCGTCCTCCGGCCGCCGTCAGGACACCGCGAGATCGCAGACGTTGCCGCTCCGCCCCGCGGCAGAGCGGCAACGACTGCGATCTCGGCGGGAGAGGCGCCGGGCGGCCGGGCGGCACGGCGGCCGGGCGGCACGGCGGCCGGGCGGCACGGCGGCCGGGCGGCACGGCGGCCGCGCGGCAGATCAGGCGGCGGGTGCGTCAGTGCCGAGCACGCGACTCGCCACGCGGCCCAGAGCAGCGCACGCCGCGATCGTGTCCCCGGCGTACGACCCCACCATCGCGCCGTCACGCGCGAGCATGAGCTCGTCGGCGCCGTCGCCCGGGAGCGGGTGGCCGGCCTGCTGCAGGAGCTCGGCGAGCTGATCGGTGTACCAGTCGCGGTGGGCCGACACGACCTCACGGACGGGGTGCCGGGGGTCGTGGTACTCCGCCGCGGCGTTGAGGAACGCGCAGCCCCGGAAGTCGGGGTCGTTGGTGGTGTCCACGACGGTGTCGACCCAGGTGCCGACCGCAGTCCGTGCGTCGGGTGCCTCGGCGATGATGGTGTCCATCGCCTGCTTGACCTGCTCGTGCCGGCTCCGCACGTAGGCGAGGATCAGGTTGTCCTTCGAGCCGTAGTGCTTGTAGAAGGTCGCCTTCGTCACGCTCGCCTCGGCGATGAGCCGGTCGACGCCGACGCCACGGATGCCCTCTTCGTAGAAGAGCCGGGCCGCCGTCTCGAGGATCCGGAGCTTCGCGCCGCCGGTCGGACGCGCGCTGCTGGTCCGGGGAGCTTCGCTCGACCCGGGTGTCGTCGGTCCCGGGAGACGCTGGACGGTCGGTTGGGGGGAATCGACCGTCACAGCGTGGCTCCTCGGGACAACGTCGGCTGTCGCGACACCGCGGGGGGACGTGTATCGCACCAGGACCCGGTTGTCCGGTAGCCGCCGAACCGGCATCGAGGGGGCGGTGCCGTTCCGGTGCCGTCACTGTAGCACGAGGAGGACAGACAGACGAGTCCGTATGTCCGCATCGTGTGTACCCCGTTCCCGGGTCATCCGCGGGCTGTCCACAAGCGCAGGCCGTTCCTGAGTCACGTCCGTGGAGACTCAGTAGGCTCGACGCGATGAACTGCCCTGTGCCGTTGCCGCTCGAAGCGCCGGAGACCGCGTTCCCCACCGCAGGGGGGACCCTCGTCCGGCGTTCGGTCCTCGCCTCGGGCGTCCGCGTGCTCACCGAGGCCGTCCCGTCGGCGCGGTCGACGAGCATCGGGTACTGGGTGGGGGTCGGTTCGCGCGACGAGCAACCCGGCCAGTACGGCTCGACCCACTTCCTCGAGCACCTGCTCTTCAAGGGCACACGCGAACGCAGCGCGTTGGACATCGCCGTGGCGTTCGACTCGGTCGGCGGCGAGCACAACGCGGCGACCGCCAAGGAGTACACCTGCTACTACGCCCGCGTCCGGGATCTCGACGTCCCGATGGCCGTGGCCGTGATCGGCGACATGGTGACGAACTCGGTCCTCGACCCGGAGGCCTTCGACGTGGAGCGCGGGGTGATCCTCGAGGAGCTCGCGATGGCTGCCGACGACCCGGCCGACCTCGCGGGCGAGGCCTTCTTCGCCGCCGCCTTCGCCGGCCACGCGCTCGGGCGTCCGATCGGTGGCACGCCGGACAGCATCCGTGCGGTCGAGCGCGACGAGGTCTTGGACCACTACCGGCAGCACTACATGCCGAGCGGCATCGTGGTCACGGCCGCGGGCGCGATCGACCACGACCAGCTCGTCGAACTCGTCGCGGCGGCCTTCGGGGACGTCCCGCCGGCCACCCCGAACCCCCGTCGCTCGGCCGAGGTCCCGGCGGAGGGCGTCGAGCCCCGCCTGGAACTCATCCGTCGTCCCACCGAACAGGTCAGCCTCATCCGGGGTTCGCACGGGCTCGACCTCCGCGACGACCGCCGCCCGGTGCTCAGCGTGCTCAACGCGGTGCTCGGAGGCGGCATGTCCTCGCGCCTGTTCCAAGAGGTCCGCGAGCGCCGCGGTCTGGCGTACGCCGTGTCCTCGTTCGCCCCGGCGTACCTCGACAACGGCGCGTTCGGGGTCTACGCCGGTTGTGCGCCCGACAACGTCGGGGCGCTGCTCGGCATCGTCGACGACGAGTTCCGCAAGATGACGGACAGCGGGATCTCAGCCGACGAGCTCGCGCGTGCGAAGGGCCAGATCGAGGGCGCGCTGACGCTGTCGCTCGAGGACACGGACGCGCGTATGACGCGGCTCGGCCGCTCCGAGCTCGGGGTGGGGGAGTTCACGGACCTCGCGACGGCCCTCGAGCGCGTCGATCGCGTGAGCACCGACGACGTCCTCGACCTCGCGCGCGACCTGTTGACCCGCCCCGTGGTCACGAGCGTGGTCGGCGCCGTCGACCGCGCCGACCTCGAGGGCGCTCCCGGCGCGGACGACGTCTGACCGGTCCGGCATGTCGCACTACCTCTACCTCGTCCGGCACGGGGAACACCAGGACGCCGAGCACGGCCTGCGCGACGGCAAGCTCTCCGAGCGTGGCAAGCGGCAGGCGACGCTCATCGCGGACCGTCTCGGCGGGATCCCGTTCGACTCTGTCTGCCACTCGCCGCTCGAAGCGCCGGCCGAGACCGCCAGGATCATGCGTGAACGGCTCCCGGCGATCGTGCCCGAGGCCTCGACGCTCCTGTTCGACTGCGTGCCCTCGGGCCCGACGTCCGAGATGCCGCACGCCTACCGGAGCTTCTTCGGCGGCGTGACGGAAGAGGAGATCGCGGCCGGCCAGGCCCAGATGGGTGACGCCGTCGCCGAGTGGTTCACGCCCTCCATCGAGGACCGCCACGACCTCCTCATCACCCACAACGCGGTGATCGCCTGGTTTGTGCGCGAGGTGTTCCAGGCGCCGGACTGGCGCTGGATGGGGACGAGCGTCGCCCACACCGCGCTCACCATCGTCCGCGTCCGGTCGGCGAAGCCGCCGGAGCTGGTGACCCTGAACGACACGGCGCACCTGCCCGTCGAACTGCGGACGGGCCTCCCGGTCCCGCAGCCGCTCTGACGGTCAGCCGACCCGCCGCCGGTACCAGGCGGTCGCGTTCGGGTTGTCGTTGTACGGCGCGATCCGCTCGTACCCGCGGCCGCGGTACATGGCGCCGGCGGCGACGAGGCTGTCGTTCGTGTCGAGGACGACGCTCGTGGCGCCGAGGTCGACGGCAGCGCGCTCGAGCGCGTCCATGATCGCGGTCGCGACCCCCGCCCCTCGCGCGGCGGGCTCGACGAACACGTGTTTGACCTCGAACCGGACGTCCTCGCCGTCGTCGTCGATGCGCCGGAGGCCGCCGCAGCCGACGGCGTCCTCGCCGTCGTGTGCGACCACGAAGGTGCCGTGCGGCGGGACGAACTCGCGCGAGTCGGTCCGCTTGCGTCGGTACGACCCCTGCGCGACGGGGAACGTCGCGGCCCGCTCGTCGAGGTAGTGGTCGAGCAGGACGTCGACCTCGGGCAGATCGGCGGGGACGGCGCGCACGGAGACCACCTCCCGATCCTACGGGCGGACCGGGGGATGGTTGGATGGGCCCATGAGCATCCCCGTCGCCGTGGTCGGTGCATCCGGTCGCCTCGGTCGCCTCGTCGTCTCGGTCGTGGAGGCGCTCGACGGGTTCGACCTCGTCGCCTCGCTCGGGTCGGGGGACCACGTGGAGGACGCCGGTCCGGACGTCTTCGCCGGCGCTCGCGTCGTGGTCGACGTCACGGTGCCGGCGCGGAGCCCGGCGATCGTCGACGCCGCGCTCGCGAGCGGTGCCAACGTCATCGTCGGCACCTCGGGGTGGTCCGCGGACCGGCTCGCGCACCTCCGCGCCGTGCTCGGGGACCGGCCGGAGCAGGGGGCGATGGTGGTCCCGAACTTCTCGATCGGCTCCGTGCTCGCGACGCACCTCGCGACGATCGCGGCGCCTTGGTTCGACGCGGTCGAGATCGTCGAGGCCCACCACGCGGCGAAGGTCGACTCGCCGTCGGGGACGGCCGTCCGGACCGCGGAACGCATCGCCGAGGCCCGACGCGACGTGGGGCCGGTCGCGGCGCCGCACGTGGACCAGCGCGCGCGGGGACAGCAGGTGGCGAGCGTGCCGGTGCACAGCCTCCGGCTACCGGGCGTCCGGGCCCAGCAGGACGTCGTGCTCAGCGGCGTCGGCGAGACCCTGACGATCCGGCACGACACGACGGACGACGTCGCCTACACGCCGGGTGTCCGCGCCGCGCTCCGTGCCGTGCCCTCCCTCCGGGGGCTGACGGTCGGGCTCGACAGCGTCCTCGGCATCGCCTGACGTGCGCTCGCGCTTCGCCGGCGTCGCGCTCATCGCCGCGCTCCTCGTCCTGTACCTCGTGCTCGTCGGTCAGCGCGCGGTGGCGTTCATCGCGACCGGGCTCGGCATCGGTGTCGGGATCGGGGTCGCGTTGCTCGTCGTGGCCGCGATCGGCGCCGTGCTCCTCGTGCTCGAGCTGCGGTTCGGCTTCCGCGTCACGCGGCTCGCCACCCGACTCGAGCGTGAGGGCGGCGCCCCCGACGACGTCGTTCCGCTCCGGCCGTCGGGCCGCCCGGACCGCGCGGCGGCCGACGCGCTGTTCGCGCGCTACCGCGACGCCGTCCAGGCGGCGCCCGAGGACTGGCGGGCGTGGTTCCGCCTCGGAGTCCTGTACGACGCCGCGGGCGACCGGCGCCGCGCTCGCGACGCGATGCGCACGGCACTCCGGCTGTCGGCCGGTCACTGACCTGCCGGCCCGCGGCGTGCCGCCCGCGGCCCGCGGCCGGGTGTCAGCCGAGCAGCGCGTCGACCGCCTGCTCCACCGTCTCGTGCCGGAACGTGTAGCCGTCGGCCTGGAGCACCGCCGGGACGAGCAGCTGGCTCGCGAGCAGGAGTTCGTCCGCGGCGTCGCGGAGCGCCAGGCGCAGGACCGTCTCGGGCACCGTGAGCGCGTACGGTCGGTGCAGGTCCTGCGCGACGCGCCGGAGGACGTGGTCGGCGAGCGCCGGTGTGGGGCCGGCGAGGTTCACCGGCCCGGCGACCTCGGACGAGCAGAGGTGCACGATCGCGGCGACCTCGTCCTCGAGCGAGATCCAGGGCCAGTACTGGCCGCCGGTGCCGAGCCGCGATCCGAGTCCGAGTCGGGTGAGGGGCAGCACGGGGGCGAGCGCGCCGCCGTCCGGCCCGAGCACGAGCCCGGTGCGGAGCAGGACCGTCCGGGTCGTGGAGGGCGCCTCGGAGGCCGCGGCCTCCCACGCGGTGCAGACCTCGGCGAGGAACCCCGCGCCGGGGTCGGCGGACTCGATGAGCCGGTCGGCGGGGCGGTCGCCGTAGTACCCGGACGCGGAGCCGCTGAGGAACGCGTGGGGCGGCGTCGCCGCGCGCTGCATCGCGGTGACGAGGGTCCGGGTCGCGTCGAGGCGCGAGGACCGGACGGCGCGTCGTCGCGCGGCTGTCCACGGCAGCCGGGCGATGCTCGCGCCCGCCAGGTTCACCACGACGTCGGCACCGTCGACGACCGCGGGGTCGAGGTCGGCGACGCCGGGCTGCCACCGGAACTCGTACGGCGACGTCGGCTCGCGACGCACGAGCGTCGTCACGTGGTGCCCCGCGGCGCGCAGGGCGGCCACGAGCGGCGTGCCGATGAAGCCGGACGCGCCGGCCACGAGCACGGAGAGCGGGGCGTCCGCCATGGGTCCTCCTTCGACCGCCCCACCGTACCGACGACGACCGACGCACGACCGGGAGGGCCGACGCGCCCCCGCCGGATCGGGTCACGCCCGCCCGCCGGTCGCCCTGCCGCCGATCGCTCGGCCTACCGCCGGTCGCCCTGCCGCCGTTGGCTCGCCCTACCGCCGGTCGCCCTGCCGCCGCTCGCGGAGGACGGTGGTCGCCCGTAGGCTCGGAGCCATGACCGACACCGCGTCGCCGACCTCCGTCAAGCAGCCCGACCCGTCCGTCGCCACCCCGTACGAGGACCTGCTCCGGAAGGTGCTGGACGAGGGCGTGCCGAAGGGCGATCGCACCGGCACCGGCACGCGGAGCCTGTTCGGCGCGCAGCTGCGGTTCGACCTCGCGCAGGGGTTCCCCCTGGTCACGACCAAGCGCGTCCACTTCAAGTCCGTCGCGTACGAGCTGCTGTGGTTCCTCCGCGGCGAGTCGAACGTGCGGTGGTTGCAGGAGCACGGTGTGCGGATCTGGAACGAGTGGGCCGACGCGGACGGCGAGCTCGGTCCCGTGTACGGCGTGCAGTGGCGCTCGTGGCCCACGCCTTCGGGCGACCACGTCGACCAGATCGCCGAGGTCATCGAGCAGATCCGGACGAACCCGGATTCGCGTCGGCTCATCGTGTCGGCGTGGAACGTCGCCGACATCCCGTCGATGGCCCTCGCGCCGTGCCACGCGTTCTTCCAGTTCCACGTCGTCGACGGCAAGCTCTCGTGCCAGCTGTACCAGCGGAGCGCCGACATGTTCCTCGGTGTCCCGTTCAACATCGCCAGCTACGCGCTCCTGACGCACATGGTGGCCGCGCAGGCCGGGCTCGAGGTCGGCGACTTCGTGTGGACCGGCGGCGACTGCCACATCTACGACAACCACGTCGAGCAGGTACGCGAGCAGCTCGCGCGGACCGCGTACGCGCCGCCGCAGCTCCGGATCGCCCCGCGCGACGGCATCGACGCCTACGAGTACGAGGACTTCGAGCTCGTCGACTACGCGCACCACCCGACGATCCGCGGCGCGGTCGCCGTCTGATGCCCCGGGGCGAGGTCGGCCTCATCTGGGCGCGCTCGCGCGACGGTGTGATCGGTGCCGACGGGGACATCCCCTGGCGCCTCCCGGAGGACCAGGCCGAGTTCCGCCGGGTGACGAACGGGGCGACCGTGGTCATGGGACGGCGCACGTGGGACTCGCTCCCGCCGCGGTTCCGGCCACTGCCCGGGCGCCGCAACGTCGTGCTGACCCGCGACCGGTCGTGGTCGGCGGACGGCGCCGAGGTCGTCCACGACGTCGACACCGCCCTCACGGTGGCCGCGGACGGGCCCACGTGGGTGATCGGCGGCGCGCAGGTGTACGAGGCGGCGCTGTCGCGAGCGGACCGCGTCCTCGAGACCGTGATCGACCTCGACGTCGACGGGGACACCACGGCACCCGAGCTCGGACCCGATTGGCACACGGTCGCCGCCACGCCCTCGGCGACGGAGTGGCTGACGTCGCGGACGGGTCTGCGCTACCGCTTCGTCGAGTCGCGCCGTCGTGCCTGAGCCGGTCCGGGCCTCCCGACCGCTGGTCCCGGTGGATGAGCGCTGCCGGTACGCTGGTTCGCGTGTCCTCGCGTGAGAATCCCCTCGGTCAGGTCCTCGTCGCGCTCGTGACGCCGTTCACCGCCGACGGCGAGGTGGACTGGCCGGGCGTCGAACGGCACATCGACGACTGCATCACGGCGGGTGCCGACGGCATCGTCGTGACCGGCACCACGGGCGAGACCTCGACGCTCACGGACCCCGAGAAGCTCCGGCTCGTCGAGGTCGGCAAGTCGGTCGCGGCGGGCCGCGCGAAGATCATCACGGGTGGTGGCTCGAACGAGACCGCGCACGCGATGCAGCTGTACAAGCAGAGCGAGCGCGCCGGCGCGGACGGCGTCATGATCGTCACGCCCTACTACAACAAGCCGACCCAGGCCGGCGTCCTGACGCATTTCCGGATGATCGCGGACGCCACCGACCTGCCGGTGATCCTCTACGACATCCCGGGCCGGACCGGCGTCCCGATCATGTACGACACGATCGTCCGTGCCTCGAAGCACCCGAACATCGTCGCGGTGAAGGACGCCAAGGGCTCCTTCAGCGAGGTCAGCCGGGTGCTCAACAACACCGACCTCATGTACTTCTCGGGCGACGACGCCAACGTGCTGCCGCACCTGGCGATCGGGGCGACCGGTCTGATCGGCGTGACGGCGAACATCGCGGCGGCACCGTACCGCACGATCGTCGACGCGGTGAACCGGGGCGACCTCGCGGCGGCGACGGCCGAGCACCAGCGGCTCGAGCCCCTGGTCCGCGCCGTCATGACGCACGTGCCCGGCACCGTCGCGGCGAAGTACATCCTGCACGGCCTCGGCCGGATCGCGAGCCCGCGGGTGCGCCTGCCGCTCGTCGGCCCGGAGGAGTCCGAGGCCGCCGTCATCGAGGCCGAACTCGAGTTCGTGCGCGACATCCCCGGCGCCGACTTCTCCAACTTCCGCCCGGACCGCAACGCGGCGGCCGGCGGCGCGCTGCCCAAGGTGCCAGGCACCACCCGTTGACCACCCGCGGCGCACCCGGTGCGCCGCCCACACCCGTCAGGACCAGATGCCCACGAAGACCTCCGAGCCGCAGCCGCTCGAACCCGGCACCCTCCGCGTGATCCCCGTCGGGGGACTCGGCGAGATCGGCCGCAACATGACCGTGTACGAGTTCGACGGCAAGCTGCTCGTCGTCGACGCCGGCGTGCTGTTCCCCGAGGAGCACCAGCCCGGCGTGGACTTGATCCTGCCGGACTTCACCCCGATCCGCGATCGTCTCGACGACGTCCTCGGCGTGGTCCTGACGCACGGGCACGAGGACCACATCGGCGCCGTGCCGTACCTGCTCAAGCTCCGGCAGGACATCCCGCTCATCGGGTCCACCCTGACGCTCGCGCTCGTCGAGGCGAAGCTCAAGGAGCACCGGATCAAGCCGTACACGCTGACGGTGCGCGAGGACCAGGTCGAGCAGCTCGGCCCGTTCCACCTCGAGTTCGTGGCCGTGAACCACTCCATCCCGGACGCGCTCGCCGTCGCCATCACCACTCCGGCGGGCCGTGTGCTCCACACCGGGGACTTCAAGATGGACCAGCTCCCGCTCGACGACCGCATCACGGACCTGCGCGCGTTCGCCCGACTCGGCGAAGCCGGGGTCGATCTGTTCCTGCCGGACTCCACGAACGCGGACGTCCCGGGGTTCACCGCGCCCGAGCGTGACATCGGGCCGGTGCTCGAGAGCGTCATCGCCCGTGCGCGCCGCCGCGTCGTCGTGGCGAGCTTCTCGAGCCACGTCCACCGCGTGCAGCAGGTGCTCGACGCCGCCGCGGCGAACAACCGCCGGGTGGCGTTCATGGGCCGGTCGATGGTCCGGAACATGACGATCGCGGCCGAGCTCGGGTACCTCCGGGTGCCGGACGACGTCCTCATCGACGCCAAGAAGGCCAAGGACCTGCCGGACGACCGCATCGTCTACATGTCGACGGGGTCCCAGGGCGAGCCGATGGCCGTGCTCGCGCGCATGGCGAACCTCGAGCACCAGATCGAGATCGGCGAGGGAGACACCGTCATCCTCGCGTCGAGCCTCATCCCCGGCAACGAGAACGCCGTCTACCGGGTGATCGACGGGCTGACGAAGCTCGGCGCCAAGGTCGTCCACAAGGGCAACGCGAAGGTGCACGTGTCGGGCCACGCCTCCGCGGGCGAGCTCCTGTACTGCTACAACATCCTGCGGCCGCGGAACGTCATGCCCGTGCACGGTGAGCACCGCCACCTGTACGCGAGCGCCGACCTGGCGATCCAGACGGGGGTCCCGCCGCGCAACGTGATCCTCGGCGAGGACGGCACCGTCGTCGACCTCAAGGACGGCGTGGTCCGCGTGGCCGGGCAACTCGACCTCGGCTACGTCTACGTGGACGGGTCGACCGTCGGCGAGATCACCGACGCGGACCTCAAGGACCGGCGTGTGCTGGCGGAAGAGGGCTTCATCTCGATCTTCTGCGCCGTCGACTTCACCACCGGCCAGTGCATCGTCGGCCCGGAGATCCAGTCGCGCGGGTTCGCCGAGGACGACTCCGTGTTCGACGAGGTCCGGCCGCAGATCGTCCGGGCGCTCGCCGACACGGCGGCGAACGGCGCGGGTGACCAGCACGCGTTCACGCAGGCCGTCCGTCGCACGGTGGGGCGCTGGGTGAACACGAAGCACCGGCGGCGACCGATGATCGTGCCGGTGGTCATCGAGGCGTAGGCGCGGCGGCACGAGCCAGCGGCACGAGCCGCGGCAGCACGAGGGCGGGGTCCGACGGACCCCGCCCTCGTCGTCGTCCGAATCCGTTGACAGACTTCGTTACTTTGGGATAGAAAGTCCGCACGGGCTCCCGCAGAGCAGCGGGAGCGGTTCGGCTATCTCAAAGGAGAGACCATGCACGACACCGACACGCGCGCCGCTGCTGAGGCGATCGGCCGGGGCATCAGCAGGCGCACCCTGTTCCGCTACGGCGGCGCCGGCGTCGCGAGCGTCGCCCTCGCAGAACTGCTGGCGGCCTGCTCCTCGGGGTCCTCCGCCTCGTCGAGCGGCACGACGACCGTCCGCATGTGGAGCTGGTACACGGGCCAGCGGGACGTGTTCCCCAAGGTGATCGCCGCGTTCGAGAAGAAGCACCCGAACATCAAGATCCAGAACCGGATCTTCGGGACGCCGGACCAGTACCTCCCGGCGCTCACCGCGGCCGTCTCGGGTGGTGACGTGCCCGAGATCTTCGCCCCGCACGTCCGCGCCATCACCTACGGCGAACAGGGGATCTCGGCGGACCTGCGCAAGGAGCTCGGGTCCGGCTTCTTCAAGGACTTCTTCTCGTCGAACAACCAGGAGTACACGAAGAACGGCAAGCAGTACGCGCTCGGGTTCATGGCGCAGACGTTCGGCCTGTTCTACGACCCGGACATGCTGAGCGCCGCGGGTGTGGACGGGGAGCCGGAGACCTGGGACGACCTCATCGCCGCCGCCGCGAAGATCGACGCCACGGGCAAGTCCACCGTCGCGTTCAGCGCGAACCCGACGACGAGCGCGCTCGACTTCTTCCTCCCGCTCATCACCCAGGTGACCGACGACCCGACGTACTACCTCAAGCTCGACCAGCTCGAGAAGGGCTACGCGTACACGAACAAGCCCGTGCTCGAGGCGCTCCAGCTCAACGACCGGATCGTCAAGGCGGGCGTGTTCCAGAAGGGCACGACGGGCACGTCGGGCGACCAGGCGACCCAGCTGTTCTACACGGGGGGTGCGGCCATGCTGTTCGCCGGGTCCTGGATCCCGCAGTCACTCGCGCAGGACGCCCCCAAGGCGTTCCTCGACAAGTACAAGATCATGCGGACCCCGGCGATCAAGAGCGGGGCCCGACACTGGACCGCCGACCAGGCCGGAGCCGGTTGGGCGGTGTCCGCGACGAGCAAGGCCAAGGACGCCGCGATCGAGTTCCTCAAGTTCATGTACGAGCCGGCCCAGTACTCGCAGCTCATGAACGACTCGCTGAGCATGCCGTCGACCAAGAGCGCCGCGGACCGCGTGAGCGACCCGCACATCAAGCTCATGACGTCGTGGCTCCCCGACGGCTGCCCGCACATCCCGTTCGGCGCGGGATCGAGCGCGGCCGGTGACCCCCTCGGCAAGATCTTCGACCAGACCGCCTCGCCGGCCGAGGTCGCCAAGCAGATGCAGGCCGCCGTCCTCAACGCGAAGGGCTGACATGGCCGTCACCAATGTGCTCCGGCCGGAGCGGGCGGGACGGTCGGACGAGATGGGCCAGCGTGGGCGCGGTCCCCGCGGCACGGGTCGGGGCGGCGGCCCGGGCCGGAACCGCGGCCGGGGACGAGCGGGAGGCTCCGCTCGCCTCCGCCGCTGGGAGTGGGTCTCCGGGTACACCTTCGTCGCGCCGACCGTCCTGCTGTTCGCGGCGTTCGTCGGCTGGCCGATCCTCTACGCCGCCTACCTGTCGCTGACGCGGTGGAGCGGCTTCGGGATCCCGCAGTTCATCGGGCTCGACAACTACACGCGCATGGCGAACGACCCGGTCGCCCGTCACGCGTTCGTCGTGACCGTGCTCTACGCGATCGCGACCACGGTCCTCCAGACCGCGATCCCGCTCGTGATCGCGGTGCTCGTCGCGAACGTGTGGAAGGGCCTCAGCGTCGTGGTCCGGACGATCCTGTTCGTCCCCGGCCTGGTGTCGTTCGTCGTCTCGGGTGCGCTGTGGAAGCTCATCTACGACCCGAACATCGGCACGCTCAACCGGACGCTCCGCGGGCTCGGTCTCGGCAGTCTCGCCGCGAACTGGCTGTCGACCCCGTCGCTCGTGCTGCCGGCGATCATCGCGGTGTCACTCTGGATGGCGATCGGCATGAACATGCTCATCTTCTTCGCCGGCATCCAGGGCATCGACCCCTCGCTCTACGAGGCCGCCGAGGTCGACGGCGCCTCCCGGTTCCAGCAGTTCCGGTTCGTGACGATCCCGGGCCTCCGGATCGTGACGGCGATCGTGATCAGCCTGAACCTGATGAACGGCTTCAAGGTGTTCGACATCATCTTCGTCATGACCGGCGGTGGTCCGAGCCACCAGTCCGAGGTGTTCGGCACCTACCTGTACAGCCTCGCGTTCGGGTCCACCGGTGGGTCCGTGCCGCAACTCGGCTACGGCAGTGCCTTCAGCGTCGTCGTCATGCTCCTGTGCGGCGTCGCCGTGCTCGTCCAGATCGTGCTCGCGAGGAGGGCCGCCCGATGACCGCCATCAAGCAACCGGTGTCCCGGACCGACGTCCGCCGCCTCGACCAGGCGCCGCGGCACCGACGGGTCCCGTACGCCCGGTCGGTCGCGGCGATCATCCTCGTGGCGATCTGCGCGGTGACGGTGTTCCCGCTGCTGTGGCTGCTGGCGACGTCGCTCCGCCCGGAGAACACCGTGTTCAACGGACCGTTCTTCCCGACGATGCTCACGACGCGGGCATACGGCACGGCGTGGACGTCGACGGACTTCGGGCTGCACTTCCTCAACAGCCTCTGGATCACCACGGCGACGGTCGCGGGCGTGCTCGTGTTCGCGTCGATGACCGGGTACGCCTTCGCCAAGCTCCGGTTCCCGTTCAAGAACGTCCTCTACGTCGCGCTCCTGTCGACCCTGATGATGCCGTCGACGGCGCTCATCATCCCGCTCTACCTGCAACTCAAGAACATCGGGCTGCTCAACAGCCAGTTCGGCCTGCTCGTGCTCTACATCAGCAGTTCGGCACCGTTCGCCATGTTCCTCATGCGGGCCTTCTTCGAGACCCTGCCCGACGAACTCGTCCAGGCCGCGCGGATCGACGGTGCCGGCGAGTTCACGGTGTTCTGGCGGGTGATCCTGCCGTTGGCCCGACCCGGGGTCGCGACGGTCGTCATCTTCCAGTTCCTGTCGACGTGGAACGAGTTCCTCATCGCGAACACGGTGCTGCAGAACACGCGGGCACTGCCGCTCCAGCCGGTCCTGTTCAGCCTCATCGGGCAGTACCAGACCGACTGGCCGTCGCTCGCGGCCGGCCTGACGCTGTCGATCGTGCCGGTCGTGCTCGTGTACGTCTGGATGCAGCGACAGTTCGTCGCGGGCATGACCCTCGGGGCGGTGAAGAGCTGATGGTCGACCTCGGTACCACGATCGATCCCGACCTCGATGCGACCGCGGGCGGCTGGATGCGGCCCCTCGGGAGGACCGGGCTCACCGTCTCCGCGGTCACCCTCGGCGCGGCACCCCTCGGCAGCATGCCGGAGAACTTCGGCCATGCCGTCGAGGAGGACGACGCGGTCGCCCTCGTCGACCAGGTCCTCCACAGCCCGATCCGGACGATCGACACCGCGAACGGGTACTCGGGCGGCGCGAGCGAACGGCGCATCGGCCTCGGCATCGCGCGTGCCGGCGGCCTGCCGGACGACGTGCTCGTCGTCACGAAGGTGGACGCCCGGGACGGCGACTACTCGGGCGCCCGCGTCCGCGCGTCCGTCCGCGAGAGCCAGGAGCGGCTCGGCATCGACCGGCTGCCGCTCGTGCACCTCCACGACCCCGAGTTCCACGACCTCGACGCGATGACGGCACCGGGTGGCGCGGTCGACACGCTCGTCGCCCTCCGGGACGAGGGCGTCGTCGAGCACATCGGCCTCGCGGGCGGGGACGTCCACGTCATGCGGCGGTACCTCGACCTCGGGGTGTTCGAGGTCCTCCTCGTGCACAACCGCCTGACGCTCGTCGACCGCAGCGCCGAGTCGCTCGTGGCCCGGGCGGCCGAGACCGACGTCGCGGTCGTCAACGCGGCGGTGTTCGGCGGGGGGATCCTCGCCGCACCGCGGAGTGGCCGGACCGACTACGGCTACCGCCCCGCGCCTCCGGCCACTCGCGCCGCCATCGCCGCGATGGCCGACGTCTGCGACCGGTACGGGACCGACCTCGCGACGGCGGCGCTCGCCGCGTCCGTGCGGGAGCCGGCGGTCGCGAGCACGATCGTCGGGTTCAGTCGACCCGAGCGGATCGCGACGACCGTCGACGCCGCGACCACGGACCTCCCGGACGACCTGTGGGTGGAACTCGCCGCCCTCCGGCCGGCTCCGGAGCACTGGCTCGACGCCCGCTGAGGCGCCGAGCACCACGACATGGGCCCGCACCGACGCGGGCCCGGGAAGCAGGAGACCATGCCCCTCGTCCGCGTCGACATGCACGCGGCCCTCGCACCACGTCGCGAGGCCATCAGCGCCGCCATCCACAAGGGACTCGTCGACGGGCTCGCGATGCCCGAGGACGACCTGTTCCAGGTCTTCCGGCTCCACGAGCCCGGGGAGCTCGTGTACTCACGGACGTTCCCGAACGCGGACCGCAACGACATCCTCTTCGTGCAGATCCTGCTCGCCCGCATCTACGGTCCCGAGGACAAGCAGCGCATGTACGGGTGCGTGGTCGACGAGCTGGTGGGTGCCGGGGTGAAGCGCGACGAGGTCCTCATCGCCGTGACCGAGAACGAGGGCAGCGACTGGTGCGCCCCGGACAAGGAGGCCTGACGTGGCGTTCACCAGGAGCGATCTGCCCGACGACTTCGTCATCGGCACCGCCACGGCCGCGTACCAGGTCGAGGGGTCGGTCGACGTCGACGGCCGCGGACCGAGCATCTGGGACGACTTCGCCCGGGTCCCCGGCGCGATCACCGACGGCTCGACGGGCGACCCGGCCGACGACCACCTCCGCCGGTACCGCGAGGACGTCGCGATCATGGCGGACCTCGGCGTCGACGCGTACCGGTTCTCGGTCGCGTGGCCGCGCGTCCAGGCGGACGGCACCGGGCCGGCGAACCATGCGGGGCTCGACCACTACCGCCGCCTCGCGGAGTCATTGCTCGAGCGGGGCATCACCCCGTGGGCGACGCTGTACCACTGGGACCTCCCGAGCGCGCTCGAGGCGCGGGGCGGCTGGCTCGAGCGGGACACGGCGGACCGGTTCGCGGAGTACGCGGGCCTCGTCGTCGCGGGCCTCGGTGACCTCGTCGACCACTGGATCACCCTGAACGAGCCGTGGTGCTCGGCGTTCCTCGGGTACGCGTCGGGTGTGCACGCGCCGGGCAAGCAGCTCGGGACCCGTGCCGCGCACGCGGCCCACCACCTGATGCTCGGGCACGGGCGTGCCGTCCCGGCCATCCGTGCTGCCGCCCGGCCGACCGCGCAGGTCGGGGTCACGCTCAACCTCTACTCGGTGCGGTCGGCGACCGACTCGGCCGACGACCGCGACGCCGCCCGACGCATCGACGGCCTCCAGAACCGGCTGTTCCTCGAGCCGCTGCTCCTCGGCCACTACCCGGAGGACGTCGTCCGTGACCTCGGGGAGCAGGACTGGTTCGCGGCGAACCCCGAGTCCGACGCCGCCGAGATCGCGGCGGACGTCGACTTCGTGGGCGTCAACTACTACAGCCGGCACACCGTGCGGGCCGGTGGCGGGACCGGCGCGGCGACCAACGCCGGTGGCGCCGTCGGCGCGGTGAGCGCGAACCCGGGCAGCGAGTTCGTCGAGACCGTCGACACCGGTGCACCGCGCACGCAGATGGGGTGGGAGATCCACCCGGACGGCCTCGTCGACGTCCTGCGCATGGTCCACACGCTCCGGCCCGAGCTGCCGATCGCGGTCACCGAGAACGGCGCGGCCTACGAGGACGTGGTCGACGAGACGGGTGCCGTCGAGGACGAGGAGCGCCGTGCGTACGTCGAGGCGCACCTCGCGGCGTGCGCCGACGCGGTCCGCGAGGGGATCCCGCTCCGCGGGTACTTCTGCTGGAGCCTCCTCGACAACTGGGAGTGGGCGTTCGGGTACACGCGCCGCTTCGGCATCGTGCACGTCGACTACGCGACCCAGCAGCGGACCGTCAAGCGGAGCGGCCGTTGGCTGGCCGGCGTGCTCGGCGGTCCCCTCGCGACCACCACCGAGCAGTCAGGAGCCCAGGCATGACCACCACCGACACGGACCGCACCGACCCGGCCGCCGCTGAGCCACCGCTGCGCACCCCGGCGGTCGCGACCAAGCGCCTCCCGACCGTCGCACCGACCCGGTACGCGCTCGTCGGCAACGGGTGGCGCACCGAGGTCTACCTCCGGGTGGCGCAGCTGTTGCCCGACCGGTTCCGGGTGACCGGTGTGGTGACGCGTCGAGCCGAGGCCGGGGCGGAACTCGAGCGCCGGTGGGGCGTCCCGACCTGGCGGACGCTCGACGACCTCCTGGCCGCGGAGCGTCCCGAGTTCGTCGTGCCGAGCGTCCCGTGGCCGGTGACGCCCGGGCTCGTCCGCGAGCTCGTCGGACGCGGGGTCCCCGTGCTCACCGAGACGCCGCCGGCGCCGGACCTCGACGGCATGCGGTCGCTCTGGGCCGACATCGGCGCGGCGGACCTCGTCCAGGTCGCCGAGCAGTACCTGCTCATGCCCCTCCACGCCGCTCGGCTGGCAGCGGTGCGGGACGGGGCGGTCGGTGTCCCGACCTCCGTGCACGTCAGCTCGACGCACCTGTACCACGCGGTGTCGATGATCCGCGGGTTCCTCGACGTCGCCCCGGGGCCGGTGACCGTGCGGTCCGTGACCTCGACCGCGCCCCTGGTCGACCCGATCACGCCGGACGGCTGGACGCACGACACGGAGCCGAAGCCGGCCCGGACGATCCTGTCGACGCTCGACCTCGGGGACGGCCGCACGGGGCTCTACGACTTCACGGACAACCAGTGGTGGAACCCGGTGCGTCCGGACCACCTGGCGGTCCGCGGGTCGACGGGCGAGCTCCACGACGAGACCCTCGTGCGCATGCTCGACGCCACGACCCCGGTGACGTCGCGGTTCGAGCGGGCGCAGACCGGCCACGGCATGGACTACGAGGGGCTCGACACGACGCACATCAGCCTCGACGGGCGCCCGGTGTGGCGGAACCTGTACGAGGGCGGACGCCTCATGGACGACGACCTCGCCGTCGCCGAGCTGCTGACGCGCACCGGCGCATGGACCCGCGACGAGGCCCCGGGCCCCTACCCGCTCGCCGAGGGCCTGCACGACCACCACGTCGGGCTCGCCATCGAGGAGGCCGCTGGCACCGGCACGGCGGTGACGATCTCGAACGAGCCCTGGGTGACGTCGCGTGCGTGACGTCGCCGGCCCTCCCGGCCGATCCGCGCCGTCGTTCGTCGCGACCGCGCTCTTCGACGGCGTCACGCTCGACGGCTGGCACGCCGTCCCGCGCACGCCCGTGGCCGCACGGCCGGGAGGCCCGGCACCGGACCCCGCGTCACCCGCGGTCCGCGACGCCCTCGCCACGAGTGGTGCGTGGTCCGTGGTCGACGGTGCCGTCGTGGGCGGCCAGGAGCGCCGCGGACTCGGCGGCTACCTGGTCAGCGACGAGGTGTTCGGTGACGTCGACCTGACGGTGCTGGTGCGACCGGACTGGCCCGCGGACACCGGGATCATGCTCCGAGCCTCGGCGCTCGGGTCGCAGGGGTACCAGGTGCTCGTCGACCACCGGCCGTCCGGCTCCATCGGCGGGTTCTACGGCAACGGGATCGGCGGCTTCCACGCCGTCGGGTTCGCCGTCGACGCCGTCCGCGACGCCGACGGGCGGGCGGTCGGTCTGACCGAGGACGACCCGGTGACGAGTCGCGAGCCGGTGACGCCGGAGAAGCGGGCCCTGCTGACGCACGCCGCCAGCGCCGAGGCGTTCCTCGCCGCGTGGCGATGGGACGACTGGAACGAGCTCCGGATCCGGTGCGTGGGGGAGTGGCCGGTGCTGACGACCTGGGTCAACGGGCTCCTCGTCGCCGAGTGCGACACCGGGGCGCTCCCACCGGACCGGTTCGACCGCGCCGCCGTCCGCGCCCTGCTCGGTCGCGCCGGGCACATCGCACTCGAGGTGCACGACAACGACCCCGCGCTCGGGGACGAGCGGTGGGGGCCGGGCGCGGTCGTGCGGTGGCGGGACCTGCGGGTCGTGCGGCTCGACTGACCGACGCCGCCGGGTCCGCCGGAGTCGCGGGGTCCGCCGGGGCCGCCGGGTCCGCCAGGGCCGCCGCGTCAGCCGCGACCGGCGCGGGTCCGCGTCAGCCGGGCGTGGAGCACGGCGGCGGCAGCGCCGAGCGCGGCGGCGTCCCGGCCGACGGCGCTCATCGCCACGTGCACGGGATGCGTGCCCCGCATCACCGCGTGCGCGTGGAGCTCCCGCTGCACCGCCCGCAGGTAGCGCTCGCCGGCGGTGGCGAACCCCGGGCCCGCGAGGTAGACCTCGTCGAGGTCGAGCAGGTTGACGAGGTTCAGGATCGCCCGCGCCAGGTACTCGGCGGACTCCTCGACGAGGGCGAGCGCGCCGGTGTCGCCCTGGACGGCCGCGGCCGCGACGCGTGCGAAGGTCGCGCGGACGTCGGCCGTCACCGCCCGGGCGTCGTCGCCGTCCGTGGTGGTGTCGATGCCGAGCCGCGCGACGAGGGCCGCGTCGGTGCGGGCTCGTGCGACGACGGCGGCGGGCGCGGCGAGGACCTCGAGGCAGCCGCGGGACCCACACCAGCAGGGCGGCCCGTCCCACCGCAGGGACATGTGCCCGATCTCCCCGGCGTTCGACGACGCGCCCCGGTGGACGTCGCCACCGACGAGCAGCCCGCACCCGATGCCCGTCGCCATGTAGACGGTGGCGAAGTCGCGCGTGGACGGCACGCGGCCCGACCAGAACTCGCCGAGGGCGGCGCAGTTCGCGTCGTTGTCGACCGTGACCGGCAGGTCGGTCGCCGCGGTGAGCGCGTGCCCGAGCGCGAAGTCGTCCCACTCGCTCCACGAGTCGGTGGACCGGAGCACCCGACCGGGCAGGTCGAGCCGTCCCTCGCCGGCGACGCCGATCCCGATCACGGTGTCGCGGTCGATCCCGTGGTCGGCGAGCATGACGGCGACGTCCCGGGCGACGCGGGCCACGACGGCCTCGGGTGACTCGGTCCCGGTCCCCGCGACGCTCCGTGCGTCGATCGGGCGACCGCTGAGGTCGACGAGGACGTACACGTCCTGCGCGGTGTCCAGGGCGACCCCGACCGCGTAGCCGGCGGTGCTGTTCAGCTCGAGCAGGACGGCGCGTTTGCCGCCGGTCGACTCCGCGTACCCGACCTCGGACACGAGGCCGTCGTCGAGCAGGGTCCGGACGATCTTCGAGATCGTCGCGTTCGTCAGTCCGGACCGCTCCGCGAGCTCCGTGCGGCTGATGGTGCCACTCGAGCGGATGAGGTCCACGATCGCGCTCCGGGTCTCGGCGACCGAGGCGCCCTTGAGGCGACGGATCGGTGCGTCGGGGCGGACCGTGACCATCGTGTCGTCCTCCTCGTCGCTCCTGGCCCCACGGTACCGGGTGCGGGGGCGCGGCCCGTCACGGCGGGCCTCCCGCCGGACGTCCCCGGCTCGGGTTAGGGTTCCGCTCATGGCCGGGAGCACCAAGTCGTCGTCGCGCGCGTCCTCGGGGTCCCGCGCGTCCTCGGGGTCGCGGGCGTCCTCGCCCGCGCGCGGGTCCGGCGGCACGGGGGCCCGCGGCAGCACCTCCCGGACCCAGGCGACCACCCGGAAGCTCCCGCAACCGGTCGAGGTCGTCGGGCCGAACCCCCTCGTGACCGCCTGGACGGGTGCAGCGCACGGTGTCGGCGCGGTGTTCCGGCTGCTCGGCAAGGAGTCGCTCGAGCACGACGAACGACGCGACGGCTTCCCGTTCCTGCTGTTCCTGCTCGCGATCGCCGGTGCCGTGGTCGAGTGGCTCAACCCCGCCAACCCGGTCGCGGTGGCCCTGGACGCCTACACGTTCGGTGGTCTGTTCGGTCGGCTCGCGGTCGCGTTGCCGGTCATCATGATCGTGTTCGCCGGGTGGTTGTTCCGGCATCCCGCGTCCGTGCACGACAACACCCGCATCGGCATCGGCCTGGGGTTGCTCGTCATCGGCATCTCCTCCGTCTGTCACATCTACGGCGGTCAGCCCCCGGCGTCCGACGGCATGCCCGTGCTCGCACAGGCGGGCGGGATCATCGGCTGGGTGGTGATCGGCTGGATCGTCGCGGCCGCGACCGCGTGGATCGCCACCCCCGTGGCCGTCGCGCTCATCGCGCTCTCGCTGTTCATCATCACGAAGACGCCGCCGAACCACGTCGGTCGACGCGTGCACGAGCTCTACGCGTACCTGTTCGGCACGCCGGGGCCGGCTCCGATCGACGCGGACGCACCCGCGCCCGTGGCACCGCGCCGTGGCCGGAACACCTCGGCGTCGTCGTCGTTCGACCCGTTCGAGGACCTCGACGGTGACGGCAGCGGCGACGGCTCGGGCGAGGGCGAGCCCGGGGCGCTCCCGTGGTGGCGGCGCAACAAGACCGGGCGCGAGGAGGATCCCGCCTACGACACCCCCGTGCTCCCGCACGCCGAGACGTCCGACGCCGCGGCCGCCACCGGGCGCGGCGCCGCAGCTGCGCCGGTCGCCCCGGGTCCGGTCGGGGTCGCGGGAGCGGTGGGCGCGGGCGCCGCGGCGGGCCTCGTCGACCTGACGCCGGCCGAACCCGTGTCGGTCAACCTCAACGACTCGCTCGAACAGGACGTCGCCGAGGACCTCGACCGCGCCGAGGAGGCCCTCCGTGCGTTCGACGCGCAGGCGCCGGGCCGCGTGCGCCACGACGAGGCCCAGGCCGCGACCGAGGTCATCCGTCCCGCCGTGGCCGAGCCCGTCACGGACGTGCTGCCCCTCGACGAGGACGAGCAGGACGGCCTGCCCGACACGTCCGCCGACGACGCTCCGGCCGCGCCCTACCGCCTGCCCGCCGCCTCGACGCTGAGCCCGGGCACCCCCGCGACGGCGCACAGCACCGCGAACGACGAGATGGTCGCGGCGATCACCGGCGTCCTCACCGAGTTCAAGGTCGACGCCAAGGTCACCGGGTTCTCGCGCGGCCCGACGGTCACCCGGTACGAGATCGAGCTCGGCCCGGGGGTCAAGGTCGAGCGCGTCACGGCGTTGAGCAAGAACCTGTCGTACGCGGTCGCCTCGAACGAGGTCCGCATCCTCTCGCCCATCCCCGGCAAGAGCGCGATCGGCGTCGAGATCCCGAACTCGGACCGCGAGATCGTCTCGCTCGGCGACGTGCTGCGGTCGAACGCGGCCACGAAGTCGAAGCACCCGATGACCATCGGCGTCGGCAAGGACGTCGAGGGCGGCTTCGTCGTGGCGAACCTCGCGAAGATGCCGCACCTCCTGGTCGCCGGCTCCACGGGGTCCGGCAAGTCGAGCTTCGTCAACTCGATGATCACGTCGCTCCTCATGCGCGCGAAGCCGAGCGAGGTCCGCATGGTCCTCGTCGACCCGAAGCGCGTCGAGCTCTCGATCTACGCCGGTGTCCCGCACCTCATCACCCCCATCATCACGAACCCGAAGAAGGCGGCCGAGGCGCTGCAGTGGGTCGTGAAGGAGATGGACATGCGGTACGACGACCTCGCGTCGTTCGGGTTCCGGCACGTCGACGACTTCAACCGTGCCGTGGCGAACGACGAGATCGTCCTGCCCGCCGGCAGCGAGCGGAAGCTCAAGCCCTACCCGTACCTCCTCGTCGTGGTGGACGAGCTCGCGGACCTCATGCTCGTCGCCCCGCGCGACGTCGAGGACTCGATCGTCCGCATCACGCAGCTCGCCCGGGCGGCCGGAATCCACCTCGTCCTCGCGACGCAGCGTCCCTCGGTGGACGTCGTCACGGGGCTCATCAAGGCGAACGTGCCGTCGCGGCTCGCGTTCGCGGTGACGAGCGTGACGGACTCCCGGGTCATCCTCGACCAGCCGGGAGCCGACAAGCTCATCGGCCAGGGCGACGGACTGTTCCTGCCGATGGGGTCGTCGAAGGCCGTCCGCGTGCAGGGCGCCTGGGTGCAGGAGAGCGAGATCGCCGAGGTCGTCGCGCACGTCACCCGCCAGGCCCGCCCGGAGTACCGCCAGGACGTCCAGGCGGTCGTCGAGCGCAAGGAGATCGACGCCGACATCGGTGACGACCTCGAGCTCCTCCTCGCGGCCGTGGAGCAGGTCGTCTCGACGCAGTTCGGGTCGACCTCGATGCTCCAGCGGAAGCTCCGCGTGGGCTTCGCCAAGGCGGGGCGGCTCATGGACCTCATGGAGTCACGCGAGATCGTCGGGCCGAGCGAGGGCTCGAAGGCCCGCGACGTCCTCATCACGGTCGAGCAGCTTCCCGAGACCCTCGCGCGACTCCGGGGTGAGGAGCCCCCCGCGCCGGCCGCCCCGGTCACCCCGACGCGCGACGGCGCGGAGGGCGACGTCGGGTACCGCGGGTCCGACGACCCGGTCGCCGACATGACCCGTGGGTACGATGAGGTCGAGAGCGATCCGGACGAGGACGCCTGGAGCCTGACCGGCAGGGAGTGATCACCATGAGCGCCTCCGGTGAGTCCACCGCGACGCAGAAGCGGTTCCCGTGGCGGGGGCGGGTGATCCGATCGGGATCGGGGCCGGCGTCGACCGCGAACGTCGCCAACGTCATCACCGTCATCCGGATCCTGATGGCGCCGGTGTTCTTCGTCTTCCTGCTCCTCGACGCGGGGCAGGACGGTCCCCTCCGGATCTGGGCAGCCGTGCTGTTCGTGGTCGCGATCGTCACCGACAGCGCCGACGGCATCATCGCCCGCCGGCAGAACCTCGTCACCGACTTCGGCAAGCTCGTCGACCCGATCGCCGACAAGGTGCTCATCGGCGGCGCCCTCGTCTCGCTCTCGGTGCTCGGGGAACTGCCCTGGTACGTCACCGTCCTCATCATGGTGCGCGAGATCGGCATCACGGTCTTCCGCTTCGCGGTGCTGAGCGACCGGGTCATCCCCGCGAGCCGCGGCGGCAAGGTCAAGACGGTCCTGCAGGCCGTCGCGATCACCCTGGCCCTCATCCCCTTCTGGAACGTCTTCGGCGGTTGGGTGCACGTCGTCGACGCCGTCCTCATGGTGTTGGCGTTCCTCGCGACGATCCTGAGCGGTCTCGACTACCTGTGGCAGGCCTGGCGGCACGGCCGGGAGGCGCGGTGACGGTCACCGACGCACCCGACGCTGTCGTGCCTCCCGGCTCGCTGGCGGTCGCGATCGTGCGCGCACTCGCGGCGCGCGGCGAGACGCTCGCCGTCGCGGAGTCGCTCACCGGCGGTCTCGTCGTGGCGGAGCTCGTCGCCGTCCCGGGTGCGAGCGCGGTCGTGCGCGGGGGTGTGGTCGCCTACGCGACGCCGTTGAAGCACCGGCTGCTCGGCGTCGACGCGGCGCTGCTGGCGACCCGGGGGGCGGTCGATCCGGAGGTCGCGCGGCAGATGGCGACCGGGGTGCGTGCGGCGACGGCGGTCGACGGCCTCGCGGCGACCTGGGGCATCAGCACGACGGGCGTCGCCGGACCGGAACCGCAGGACGGCAAGCCGGTCGGCACGGTGTTCGTCGGGATCGCGCGGGCCGGTGTCGCGGAGGCGTCCGAACTCCGGCTGGATGGTGACCGTGCGGCAATCCGCGCGGGGGCCGTCTCCGAACTCCTCACACGCTTGCACCAGGCGGTCACGGCGAGCACGTCCGGGGAATAGGACGCGTTTCCATCCGGTTACAAGTGGTGCATTCACAAGCACCACCCAGAGCCCCCTGGTTAGCATGCACGAACCGGCGGCGATAGTGTTGCTGTCCCGTTCTCGGTCACCGGGATCGAGCGGGATCGGGATGACAGGAAGGAGGAGTTCTCATGGTTCTCGTTCGTCAGGAAATCGGCGATGTCCTGCGGGACTTCCGCTTGCAGAAGGGCCGGACCCTCCGTCAGGTCGCCAGCAAGGCCAGTGTCGCGCTCGGATACCTGAGCGAGGTGGAGCGCGGTCAGAAGGAAGCCAGCTCCGAGATCCTCGCTTCGGTCGCCGACGCGCTCGACACGCCCATCTCGGTCATCATGCGCGAAGTCGGTGACCGCCTCGCGGTCGTCGAGGGGATCACCTCCCCGGTTCCGGACATGCTGCCGGACGACCTCGTCGCCGAGTTCGACAACGACCTCGCGGTGCGCTGAGCGCAGTCCGCGTCGGAACGCCCCGGTCCTGCTGGACCGGGGCGTTCCGCGTTCCGGGGGCGCGGCGATCAGGGCCAGCGGCGGTGGCTGCCTCGACGAGTGCGTCCGGCCCCGACTCGTGTCCGGGGTCCTGGCTACCATGGGGCCGTGCGAGTGAGTGAGTTCTGGCAGGCGGTCGAGGACGAGTTCGGTCCGGCCTACGGTCAGGTGGTCACGCGCGACGTCGTCCTCGGGGCGGTGGGCGGACGGTCGGCGGCCGACGCGCTCGCGGCGGGGGTGCCGGCCCGCGACGTCTGGGAGGCTCTGTGCGACGCGCAGGACGTGCCCGTCGGACGTCGGCACGGCAAGGGTCTCCGCGCTCCGCGCGACTGACGCCCACTCGAACACGTCTTCGGCGTGTTGCTCGAACGGGTGTTCGACTCGGTGCTACCGTCCTGCACAGATGCTCGTGGCGACGTACCGTCCACAGCGGTCTGCTCTCGGCGTGGTGATGTCGGTGGCCGGTCGTAGGTTCGGTCCATCGGATGAGCATCCGAGCCTTGTCGGTGAACCGAGGACCCTGCCCCACCGGTCCTCGCGAAGGCGACAGCCTACAGGCGCCGTACACGAGCAGAAGGAGCGCATCATGCCCTCACCCGCAGACCGCGAGAAGGCCCTCGAGACCGCACTCGCCCAGATCGACCGACAGTTCGGCAAGGGCACGGTGATGCGCCTCGGGAGTGACGAACGCGCCCCCGTCGCCACCATCCCCACCGGATCCGTGGCGCTCGACGTCGCTCTCGGCATCGGCGGCCTCCCGCGTGGTCGCATCATCGAGATCTACGGTCCGGAGTCCTCCGGCAAGACGACCCTGACGCTGCACGCCATCGCGAACGCGCAGCGCAACGGCGGCATCGCGGCCTTCATCGACGCGGAGCACGCCCTCGACCCCGAGTACGCGAAGAAGCTCGGCGTCGACATCGACGCGCTCCTCGTCTCCCAGCCCGACACGGGTGAGCAGGCGCTCGAGATCGCGGACATGCTCGTCCGTTCGGGCTCGATCGACCTGGTCGTGGTCGACTCCGTGGCCGCGCTCGTGCCCCGCGCCGAGATCGAGGGCGAGATGGGCGACTCGCACGTCGGCCTCCAGGCCCGCCTCATGTCGCAGGCGCTCCGGAAGCTGGCCGGTGGGCTCAACCAGACGCAGACCACGATGATCTTCATCAACCAGCTGCGCGAGAAGATCGGCGTGTTCTTCGGCAGCCCGGAGACCACCGCTGGCGGTAAGGCGCTCAAGTTCTACGCCTCGGTCCGGCTGGACATCCGCCGCATCGAGACCCTGAAGGACGGCACCGAGGCCGTGGGCAACCGCACCCGGGTCAAGGTCGTCAAGAACAAGATGGCGCCGCCCTTCAAGCAGGCCGAGTTCGACATCCTCTACGGCGTGGGGATCTCGCGCGAGGGCTCGTTGCTCGACTTCGGTGTGGAGCACGGCATCGTCAAGAAGTCGGGCGCCTGGTACACGTACGAGGGCGACCAGCTCGGCCAGGGCAAGGAGAACTCGCGCAACTTCCTCATCCAGAACGGCGACATCGCCGCCGAGATCGAGCGCAAGATCCTCGCGAAGCTCGGTGTCGGTGCTGCCGCTGCCACCGCTGACGCCCCGGCGCCGGTCGAGTCCCTCGAGAAGAAACTCGCCGCCAAGAAGGGCGCGTGAGCTCCCGAGACAGCTCCATGCCTGACGACGGCCTCGCACCGGTCACCGACATCTTCGGTGCGCGGTCGTCGGCACGGGCGACGTCGTGCCGGCGCGGACCGGCGGAAGGCGGAGCACCGTCTGCCGAGCCCGACGCACTCGGCGCGAGCATCGGCGGTCCGGACGGGGATGACGCGATCCCGGTCGGTCTCGTCCGCGACGAGACCGACGTCGACCGCCCGGACGCCTCCGACGCGTGGCTCCCTCCGGTGACGGGTTCCACCGTCGGGTCCGTCGGGTCCGTCGAGACCGTCGGGCCCGTCGCCCCGGTGCGCCGACTGCGGGCTGCCGACCGGGACGATGACGCCGAGCACGAGACGGTCGAGTCACCACCCACGCAGGACGAGTTGCTCGCCGAGGCAGAGCGGATCAGCATCCGGGCGCTCAGCAGCCGTGGCACGAGCACGTCCGAGCTGCGGACCGCCCTCCTCGGGCGCGAACTCCCCGAGGACATCGTCGAGCACGAGATCGCTCGACTCACCCGGGTCGGTCTCCTCGACGACGTGCGGCTCGCTGCCGACCTCGTCGACCGTCTGCACGACCGCAAGGGCCTGGGGCGACAAGGCGTGGTGGCGGAGCTCCGGCGGCGGGGCGTCGACCAGGCGGCGATCGACGCGGCCCTGGCGGACCAGGACGACGACGCGGCGGAGTCCGAGCGTGCGATCGAGTTGGCCCGCAAGCGCGCCGGACAGATGCGGGGGCTCGACCACGAGACCGCGGAGCGCCGGCTCTCGGGGTTCCTCATGCGCAAGGGCTACGGCGGATCGGTCGTGCGGACCGCCGTCCGGATCGCACTCGACGGCGGCGGCCGACGGGGTGGCGTGCGCTTCGAGTAGGCGGGCCGGGCCTGCCGGTCTGGGCGACGGTGACGCCGCCGTACACTGACAGCACCATGGCGACCACCACCGCAGCGCGCCCCCGCACCTACGAGGTCCGGACCTACGGGTGCCAGATGAACGTGCACGACTCGGAGCGTCTCAGCGGGTCACTCGAGGCGGCCGGGTACGTGCCGGCTGTGGACGAGCAGGCCGACGTCGTCGTGATCAACACCTGCGCGGTCCGCGAGAACGCGGACAACCGCCTGTACGGCAACCTCGGCCACCTGGCCGGGGTCAAGCGTGAGCACGAGGGGCTGCAGATCGCCGTCGGTGGGTGCCTGGCGCAGAAGGACAAGAACGTCATCCTCGAGAAGGCCCCGTGGGTCGACGTCGTGTTCGGCACGCACAACATGGGCTCGCTGCCCGCGATGCTCGAGCGCGCACGCCACAACGGCGAGGCGCAGGTCGAGATCCTCGAGGCGCTCGAGGTGTTCCCGTCGACGCTGCCCACCAAGCGGGACTCCACGCACAGCGGGTGGGTGTCGATCTCCGTCGGCTGCAACAACACGTGCACGTTCTGCATCGTCCCGTCGCTCCGGGGCAAGGAGAAGGACCGCCGACCGGGCGACGTCCTGGCCGAGATCCAGGCGCTCGTGGACGACGGCGCGATCGAGGTCACGTTGCTCGGCCAGAACGTCAACTCGTACGGCGTCGAGTTCGGCGACCGCCAGGCGTTCAGCAAACTCCTCCGCGCTGCCGGTTCGATCGAGGGGCTCGAGCGGGTCCGGTTCACCAGCCCGCACCCCGCCGCGTTCACCGACGACGTCATCGACGCCATGGCCGAGACGCCGAACGTGATGCCGCAGCTCCACATGCCGCTGCAGTCCGGCTCGGACCGCATCCTCCGGGCGATGCGGCGGAGCTACCGCAGCGACCGCTTCCTCGGGATCCTCGACCGGGTCCGCGCCCGCATCCCGCACGCGGCGATCTCGACCGACATCATCGTCGGTTTCCCCGGCGAGACCGAGGCCGACTTCCAGGACACGCTCCGGGTCGTCGAGCGTGCACGGTTCGCGTCGGCGTTCACGTTCCAGTACTCCATCCGCCCGGGGACGCCCGCGGCGACGATGGAGCAACAGGTGCCGAAGGAGGTCGTGCAGGACCGCTACGACCGACTCGTGGCGCTGCAGGACCGGATCGTCGCCGAGGAGAACGCACGGCAGGTCGGCCGAACGGTCGAGGTCCTCGTCGCGACGGGCGAGGGGCGGAAGGACGACGCGACGCACCGACTGAGCGGGCGGGCCGAGGACGCCCGTCTCGTGCACTTCGGTGTACCCGCCGGCTCGGAGGTCCCGCGCCCGGGCGACGTCGTGACGCTCGAGATCACGCGCGGCGCACCCCGGTACCTCATCGCCGACACGGACGCGCCGCTGCGCGTCCGCCGCACCCGCGCGGGCGACGCGTGGGACCGCGCGCAGGCCGCCTCGTGTGGCGTGCCGGTCCCGGCCGACTCCGGTGCGGCGGACGCCGCGGTCGGGCCCCGGCCGGTGTCGCTCGGGCTGCCGACGCTGCGGGTCGGCGCGCCTTCCGGCCGCTGACGGTGCTCGAGACGCCTGCATCGTCGGGGGCATCGGCATCGGCATCGGCATCGGCGTCGGCGTCGGCGTCGTCGGAGGCGCGGGCCAGCGATCGGGGCGTGGTGCGCCCGGACGTCATCGCGATCGTGGGTGCCACGGGCACCGGCAAGTCGGACCTGGCGCTCGGCATCGCCGAAGCACTCCGCCGAGACGGTCTCCCGGCCGAGATCGTGAACGCCGACGCGATGCAGTTGTACCGCGGGATGGACATCGGGACGGCCAAGGTCCCGATCGCCGCCCGACGCGGTGTGCCGCATCGACTGCTCGACGTGCTCGACGTGACCGACGAGGCGAGCGTCGCGGCGTACCAGCGTGACGCCCGGGCGGCGATCGACGCCGTGGTCGGGGCGGGCGCGCCGGTCGTGCTCGTCGGCGGGAGCGGCCTGTACGTGTCGAGCGTGCTCCACGACCTGTCCTTCCCCGCCACGGATCCGGAACTCCGCGCGGCGCTCGAGCGCGAGGCGGACGAGCGCGGGGCGGACGCACTGCTCGAACGACTGCGTGCCCTCGACCCCGCGGCGGCGGCAGCGGTCGACCCGCGGAACACCCGGCGTCTGGTCCGCGCCGTCGAGGTCGCGACGAACCGGGATCCGGTGCGCCCGCGCCTCCCGTCCGCACCGCGGCCGTGGCGACCGATGCGGGTGCTGCACCTGCAACGGCGGCGTGAGGTCCTCGTGCCGATGCTGCACGAGCGCGCCGCGAGGATGTTCGACGACGGCCTCGTCGACGAGGTCGCGGGCCTCGTCGACGTCGGCCTGGAGGCCGGACGGACGGCCCGCGCGGCGATCGGCTACGCGCAGGCTCTCGACGTGCTGCACGGCCGCTCGGACCTCGAGGGCGCCGTGACGTCGACCGCGGTCGCGACGCGGCAGTACGCCCGCCGACAGGTTTCCTGGTTCCGGCGGCTGCGCGAGGCGGAGTCGCTCGACGTGACCGGAGCGGGCCACGACGACCTCGAGCGGGTGGCCGTCGCCGTGGCTGCCGATCGCGGCCGCGGGGACGCGTCCGAGGCCCTCGCTAGGATCGGGGCGTGACCGAACTCCACTTCACCAAGGGCCACGGCACGGGCAACGACTTCGTGCTGTTCGCCGACCCGGACGCGACGGTGGACCTGACGCCGGAGCGCATCCGTGCCATCGCCGATCGTCGCTTCGGCGTGGGCGCCGACGGCGTGATCCGCGCGGTCAGGACGGCCGCGCTGCCGGACGGCCGATCGATCGCCGCCGTCGCTCCCGAGGCCGAGTGGTTCATGGACTACCACAACGCCGACGGCAGTGTCGCCGAGATGTGCGGCAACGGCGTGCGGGTGTTCGCGCGCTACCTGACCGACGCCGGACTGGTCGACCTCGCGCCGGGCGAGACCCTGGCGATCGGGACGCGGAAGGGCGTGGTCGACCTGCAGCGGTCGACCAACGGGTTCTCGGCCGACCTCGGACGATGGGGGCTCGGCATCGCCGGTCTCGACGGCGACGAGGTCCTCGTCCGCGCCCGCAACCTCGACGGCGCGCGCCCGGGCCTCCCGATCGACGTCGGCAACCCGCACGTCGTCGTCGCCGTGGCGACGGACGACGAACTCGCGGGGCTCGACCTGACCTACGTGCCGGTCCTCGAGCCGGCACCGCCCGCGGGCGCGAACGTCGAGTTCGTCCTGCCCGGCGATCCGCTCGTGCGCGACGGCGTCGGCCACATCACGATGCGCGTCCACGAGCGCGGCAGTGGCGAGACCCTGTCGTGCGGCACGGGGGCCGTCGCGGCGGCCCTGGCGGTCCGCCACTGGGCCGGTCCGCAGGCGCCGGACACCTGGCGGGTCCGCGTGCCCGGCGGCGTCCTGACGGTCCGGATGGCCGCTGCGGAGGACGGCGAGCACGTCGCGCTGAGCGGTCCCGCCGACCTGGTGTTCGAGGGCGACCTCACCGTCTGACGGCCGGTGCCATGACGCACCCGCCGCGATCAGCGTGTCCGGTGCACCCGGATGACGCGGTACCCGCGGTCGGTCGTCGCGCGCGTGACCGCGAGGTCGGTGTCGAGCGTCTCGGCCAGCCACCGCTGCAGCGAGTCGCCGCCCAGGTTCTTGGCCACCACGAGCCAGGCGTCCCCACCTGGTTGCAGGCGCGGGAGCCACGTGAGCAGGATCGAGTGGAGCTCGTCCTTGCCCACCCGGATCGGGGGGTTCGACCAGATGGTGGCGAACCGGAGGTCCTCCGGCACCGCCTCCGGCAGACGCACCGTGACGTTCCGGGCACCGGCCGTCGCCGCGTTCGCCCGAGCCAGGTCGAGCACACGCTCGTTGACGTCGACGCCCCAAACCTCGGCCTCGGGCGCCTGCAGCGCCATGGCGATGCTGAGCGGACCCCACCCGCAGCCGACGTCGAGGAGCGCCCCGGTCGCGGGCGGTGGCGGCACGCTCTGCAGCAACACCCGCGTGCCCGCGTCGAGCCGGTCCGGGCTGAAGACGCCCGCGGCGGTGGCGAGGGTGAGCGTCCGCCCGGCCAGGGTGACCGTGATGCGCCGCGGTCGGGCGTCGCTCTCCGGCTGGGCCGAGAAGTAGTGCTCGTTCGCCATGGATGAACCGTACCGGCATCTCCGTGTGTCGCCGGGTGCCCGGAGGTAGCCTGTGGACGATGACGGAGCAGGACGACATGGTCGAGGGTGTCCTCGAGGAGCAGCAGCACGACGGTGTGGTCGAGCGGGTGTTGCGGAACGCCGAGAGCAGGACGACCCCGGCGGTGTTCGCGCCGGCGCAGGCGATCCAGACCACCGACGCCGAGGTCGTGGGGTGGCAGGGCGACGGCGAACAGTACGACCGTGAGGACCGCGCCGCGCTGCGTCGCGTGTCCGGTCTGTCCACCGAGCTCGAGGACGTCACCGAGGTCGAGTACCGGCAGCTGCGGCTCGAGCGCGTCGTCCTCATCGGCGTGTACGCGCAGGGTGACGCCCAGGACGCCGAGAACTCGATCCGTGAGCTCGCTGCCCTCGCGGAGACGGCGGGCGCGGTCGTGCTCGACGGTCTGCTCCAGCGCCGCCCGCACCCGGACCCGAGCACGTACCTCGGCCGCGGCAAGGCCGAGGAACTGGCGATGGTCGTCAAGGCGACGGGCGCGGACACCGTCATCGCCGACACGGAACTCGCGCCGAGCCAACGCCGTGCGCTCGAGGACGTCGTCAAGGTGAAGGTCATCGACCGCACCGCCGTCATCCTCGACATCTTCAGCCAGCACGCCAAGAGCCGCGAGGGCAAGGCACAGGTCGAACTCGCGCAGCTCGAGTACCTGCTCCCGCGCCTCCGTGGTTGGGGTGAGTCGATGTCCCGTCAGGCGGGTGGCCAGGTCGGCAGCGCGGGCGCCGGCATGGGGTCCCGTGGTCCCGGTGAGACCAAGATCGAGCTCGATCGGCGTCGCATCCACACCCGGATGGCCCGGCTGCGTCGACAGATCGCGGGGTTCGCCCCGGCGCGCGAGGCGAAGCGCGCCGAGCGGCACCGCAACGAGGTGCCGAGCGTCGCCATCGCGGGGTACACGAACGCCGGCAAGTCGAGCCTGCTCAACCGCCTGACCTCCGCGGGCGTCCTCGTGCAGAACCAGCTCTTCGCGACCCTGGACGCGACCGTCCGTCGGACCGAGACCGGGGGTGGCCGCCCGTTCACGTTCGTCGACACCGTCGGGTTCGTCCGGAACCTGCCGCACCAGCTCGTCGAGGCCTTCCGGTCCACGCTCGAGGAGGTCGGTGAGGCCGACGTCGTGCTGCACGTGGTCGACGGCTCCCACCCCGACCCGGGCGCGCAGCTGAGCACCGTCCGCGACGTCATCGCCGACGTGGGTGCTCGGGACGTGCCCGAGGTGGTCGCGTTCAACAAGGCCGATCTCGTCGACGCCGACCAGCGGCTCGTCCTCCGCGGCCTCGTACCGGACGCCGTCTTCGTGTCCGCGCGGACCGGCGAGGGGATCCCCGAGCTGCTCGCCGCGATCGAGGCGCGTCTGCCGGAGCCCGACGTCGAGCTGACGATCGTGGTCCCGTACGACCGCGGCGACCTGGTGTCCCGGCTGCACGACGAGGGTGCGGTGGAGCGGACCGAGTACGTGGTCGACGGCACCCGCCTGGACGTCCGCGTCTTCGCGCGCCAGGTCAGCGAGCTCGCGCCGTTCGTGGTCGCGCCGGTCCACTCCGCCTGAGCGGGGCGTCGCGGCTGGGAGGCCCCGAACGGGGCCCGGCGCACCACCGTGCCGTTCCGCGTCCAGCGGACGGACCCGGGTGTGCGCGACGTCACACGGAGCGCAGGACCGCCACGACGCGTCCGAGCACCGTGGCCGCGTCGCCGAGGATCGGCTCGAACGCGGTGTTCCGCGGGAGCAGCCAGGTGTGGCCGTCGCGCTGGCGGAACACCTTGACCGTCGCCTCCTCGTCGAGCATCGCGGCGACGATCTCGCCGTTCTCGGCGGTCTGCTGGCTCCGCACGACGACCCAGTCGCCGTCGCAGATCGCGGCGTCGACCATGGAGTCCCCGACCACGCGGAGCATGAACAGGTCACCGGTCCCGACCAGCTGACGGGGGAGCGGGACGATCTCGTCGACGTGCTGTTCGGCCGTGATCGGGATACCGGCGGCGATCCGGCCGACGAGGGGAACGAGCGTCGTCGCGTCGATGTCCGGTCCGTCCTCCGGTCGGGGCTCGTCCACGAGGACCTCGAGCGCGCGCGGTCGGTTCGGATCGCGGCGGATCCAGCCGCCGAGCTCGAGCTGACCGAGCTGGTGCGTGACGCTCGACAGTGAGGAGAGGCCGACCGCGTCACCGATCTCGCGCATGCTCGGCGGGTACCCGCGGTTCGCGATCGAGGAGCGGATGGCGTCGAGGATCGCCTGCTGTTTCGGGGTCAGGGGCTTCTGGGTGCGCATCTCGCGTGGTGCGTCGTCTGCCATGTGCGTCGTGCTCCCGGTCCGGCCAGTGGTCGTCGCCCCGTCCGACGGGAATGTCGGTGGTTCCCGTCAGGCTGGCTCCAGTCGATCGAAACTGTATCCGCCAGGACCAGGCGCGCCAAACACCTGTTCGAGCGTGTCGTCGATCCGACACCCCGTTCAGCACCAGTAGGACTTGCGCGCGCTTCGGATCGAACGTATGTTCGGTACAGGTCTTCGGACCACCGAGGCGACCCATGTACGAGGAAGGCGTCAGCATGAGCACCATCAGCAGCACATCCGCCGGTACGGTCCGTCCCCGGCTCCGGATCACTCGGCGGGGCCGGGTCGTCCTCACCACCGTCAGTGCACTCCCCGTGTTGCTCGTGGTCGCCCTCGCCGCCCTCAACGGTGGGCAGGCCGCAGCGGGGGACCACGCGGCGCACGTGCACTTCACGACGGTGACGATCCAGCCGGGCGAGTCCCTGTGGCAACTCGCGCAGGACGAAGCCCCGAACGTCGACCCGCGCGACTTCGTGCAGGACGTCGTCGACCTCAACAACCTCCCGAGCGCCGCCGTCCAGGCGGGCGAGAAGCTCGCCATCCCGACGCAGTACACGACGGGCTCCTGATCGGCCTCCCGGACGGGGTGACGCCGTCGTCATCCCGTCCGGCTGGTCGGTCCGCGTTGACTGCCGCCGCCCTACGATGGTCCGGTGGCGATCACCCTGGACGACCTCCCCATCCGTGACGACCTCCGTGGTCAGACCCCGTACGGGGCGCCGCAGAAGCACGTCCGCGTCCAGCTGAACGTCAACGAGAACACGCATCCCGTGCCGCCCGAGGTCGCCGAGGACATCCTCGCCTCGATCGGCGCGGCGCTCGCCACGGTGAACCGCTACCCGGACCGCGAGTTCACCGCGCTGCGCTCGTCGCTCGCCTCGTACCTCGGGCACGGCCTCGCGCCGGAACACGTCTGGGCGGCGAACGGTTCGAACGAGGTCATCCAGCAGCTCTTGCAGGCGTTCGGCGGTCCCGGGCGGTCCGTCCTCGGGTTCCCGCCCACCTACTCGATGCACTCCATCATCGCCTCGGGTACCGGTACCCGGTGGATCCCCGCGCAGCGGGACGCCGAGTTCGGCATCAGCCCGGCGACGGCGGTCGGGGCGGTGCGCGAGCACCGCCCCGACATCGTGTTCTTCTGCGGTCCGAACAACCCGACGGGCACGCCGCTGTCGCTCGACACCGTGGCCGAGGCCTACGACGCGACGGACGGCATCGTCATGGTGGACGAGGCCTACGCGGAGTTCATGCCGAAGGACCAGCCCTCGGCCCTGACCCTGCTGCCCGGGCGGGAGCGGCTCGTCGTGTCGCGGACGATGAGCAAGGCGTTCGCCTTCGCGGGCGCGCGCGTCGGCTACCTGGCGGCCGATCCCGCGGTGGTCGACGCGCTCCGCCTCGTCCGGCTGCCGTACCACCTGTCGGCCCTGACGCAGGCCGCCGCGGTCGCCGCGCTGCGGCACGCGCCGGAGATGCTCCGGATGGTCGACGACATCGTGGTCCAGCGCGACCGGATGGTCCGCGAGCTCGGGGACATGGGCTTCCGCCCCTACGAGACCTGGTCCAACTTCGTGCTCTTCGGCGGCGTGGCGGAACCCCGCCGCGTGTTCGAGGAACTCCTCGAGCGTGACGTCATCGTCCGCGACCTCGGGATCCCCGAGCACCTGCGGGTCAGTGCCGGGACGGCCGACGAGACCTCGGCGTTCCTCACGGCGATGCGCGAGATCGACCCCGTTAGGGTTGGAGCATGACCGGCTCGCGCACCGCTTCGATCACCCGCGCGACGAGCGAGTCGAGCGTCACGTTGTCGCTCGACCTCGACGGCACCGGTCGTTCCTCGATCTCGACGTCGGTCCCGTTCTACGACCACATGCTCACCGCGTTCGCGAAACACTCGCTCATCGATCTCCAGGTCGAGGCGTCGGGTGACACCGACATCGACGCGCACCACACCGTCGAGGACACCGGCATCGTCCTCGGACAGGCGCTGCGGCAGGCGCTCGGCGACCGCGCCGGGATCGGGCGGTACGGCGATGCGCTCGTGCCCCTGGACGAGGCGCTCGCCCAGGCCGTGGTCGACGTCTCGGGTCGTCCCTACCTCGTCCACACGGGAGAGCCCGAGGGCTTCGCGTTGCACCGCATCGGCGGCCACTTCACCGGCTCGCTCGTCCGGCACGTGTTCGAGGCTGTGACGATGCACGCCGGTCTCACCGTGCACGTCCGGGTCCTCGCGGGCCGTGACCCGCACCACATCGCCGAGGCCGAGTTCAAGGCGTTCGCGCGGGCACTGCGTGCGGCGGTCCAGCCGGACCCGCGAGTGGAGGGCATCCCGTCCACGAAGGGTTCGCTGTGAGCGCTCGTCCGGACGTCGTCGTGCTCGACTACGGGTCGGGCAACATCCACTCGGCCGCCAAGGCGCTCGAGCGGGCGGGGGCGGACGTCACCGTCACGGCGGACCGCCAGGCGGCGCTCGCGGCCGACGGGCTCGTCGTCCCTGGGGTCGGCGCGTTCCGAGCGGTGATGGACCAGCTCGACACCGTGCGGGGCGGCGACCTCGTCGACCGACGGCTCGCCGGGGGCAAGCCGGTGCTCGGCGTGTGCGTCGGCATGCAGGTGATGTTCGAGCGAGGCGTCGAGCGCGGGTCCGATGTGCCGGGACTCGGGCAGTGGCCGGGGACGATCCACCAGTTGCGCGCGGAGGTCCTGCCGCACATGGGGTGGAACACCGTGCAGCCGCCCGCCGACTCCGTGCTCTTCGACGGTCTGAGCGGCGAGCGGTTCTACTTCGTCCACTCCTACGGCGCGACGTCCCTCGACATCGACGCACAGCCGCCGTTCCCCGCCCCGAAGGTGACGTGGGCCGAGCACGGCGAGCGCTTCGTCGCGGCGGTCGAGAACGGTGCGCTCGCAGCGACCCAGTTCCACCCGGAGAAGTCGGGCGAGCCGGGCATCGCGCTGCTCCGGAACTGGCTCCGGACCCTCTGACCCTCCGAACCCGGGAACACCATGAGCGATTCCTCCACCACACCGGCCCTCGTCCTGCTGCCCGCGGTCGACATCGTCGACGGCACGGCCGTCCGGCTGACCCGGGGCGAAGCCGGCAGCGAGACCGGGTACGGTGACCCCGTCGACGCCGCCGCCGCGTGGCGCGAGCAGGGCGCCGAGTGGATCCACCTCGTCGACCTCGACGCGGCGTTCGGTCGTGGCGACAACCGCGATGTGATCGGGCGCGTCATCGCCGCGGTCGACGGCGTGTCGGTCGAGCTGTCCGGAGGCATCCGTGACGACGCCTCGCTCGAGGCGGCGCTCGCGACGGGAGCGGCCCGGGTCAACCTCGGCACAGCGGCGCTCGAGCACCCGGACTGGGCCGCTCGCGTGATCGGCGAGCACGGGGAGCGCATCGCCGTGGGCCTCGACGTCCGCGGGACGACCCTCGCCTCCCGTGGGTGGACCGAGGACGCGGGCGACCTGTTCACCGTCCTCGCGCGGCTCGAGGACGCCGGGTGTGCCCGCTACGTCGTGACGGACGTGACGAAGGACGGCACGCTGCAGGGGCCGAACGTCGACCTCCTGCGGCAGGTCCTCGAGCGCACCGAACGACCTGTGGTCGCCTCGGGCGGTGTCTCGGCGCTCGAGGACCTCCGATCGCTCCGCGAACTCGTGCCCCTGGGGCTCGAGGGCGCGATCATCGGCAAGGCGCTGTACTCCGGTGCGTTCACCCTGCCCGCGGCGCTCGAGGTCGCGGGGGAGTAGGGCGTGACCGCCGACCATCACGACCACGCCGGTCACCACCACGGTGGCGACGGCACGTCCGCGTCCTCCGGCATGGCGGCCGACAGCGCGGGTCTCCCGTGGGCGGGCCGCACGTTCCAGGCGCACGACACGACGTTCGCGGGCGACGACGGCACGGCCGATCCGGCGCTGTCCGCAGCGCTCGAGGGCGTCCGCGCGGGGACGAGCTCGCACGTCACGGTGCTCGACGCGCTCCGCGGCGCCCGGTTGCTCGTGCCGCTCGTGGCCCACGCCGGTGACGTCGGGGTGGGACCGGACGGCCGCCCGGTGGACAAGACGCAGGAGCTCTCGATCGTCACGGTGGCGGGGCCGGACGGGCGCCGCGTGATGCCGGCGTTCACCTCGGTCGACGCGATGCGGTCGTGGGACCCGCGAGCTCGACCCGTCCCGGTCGAGTCCCGCCGCGTCGCGCTCGCGGCGGCGAGTGAGGGCACGGAGCTCATCGTGCTCGACCCGACGGCGCCGACGGAGTTCGTCGTGCGCCGTCCGGCCGTGTGGGCGCTGGGACAGGACGTCCCCTGGGTTCCCAGCTACGCGGACCCGCTCGTCGGCGAGGCCTTCGTCGCGTCGTTCGCCGACGAGCCCGACGTCGTCCGGGTGGAATTGGCCCCTGGCGACGCCGGCGGCCGCTTCGCGGGCCCCGAACTCATCGTCGGTCTCGTGCTCGTACCCGGTCTGGATGCGGAGGCGGTGCGCGGACTCGTGTCGCGCCTCCAGGCCCGCTGGTCGGCAGACCGGTTCATCACCGAGCACGTCGACAGCCTCGGCGTCGCGCTCCGGGCGGCCTGAGCGGAGCGCTGGGGCGTCGGGCGGAGCGCTGGGCGGTCTGGGCGGAGCGCTGGGCCGTCTGGCGGAGCGCTGGGTCGTCCGGCCGGAGCGCGCGAGGTCGCGTGAGCGGACCGTGGCGCGCTGGTCGACCGGCCCGCGGCGCCCTAGTTGACCGGTCCGGTGTACTTCTCGCCCGGTCCCTGCCCCGGTGCATCGGGGATGCTCGACGCCTCGCGGAAGGCGAGCTGCACGCTCCGGAGGCCGTCACGGAGGGGACGGGCGTGGTGGTCGCCGATCTCCGGGGCGGCAGCGGTGACCAGCCCGGCCAGGGCCGTGATCAGCTTCCGCGCCTCGTCGAGGTCCGTCTGCGAGTCCGGGTCGTCCGCGAGCCCGACCTTGACGGCGGCCGCGCTGAGCAGGTGGATGCTGACGGTGTTGATGAGTTCGACCGCGGGGACCTCCGCGATGTCCCGGGCGGCACCGCCCTCCTCGGGTGACTCGTCCGTCACGATGGGCTGGGCCTCGTCCGGGCTGTTGGTCACGGTGCTCCTCTGCTAGACTCTGAGCGGCAGTTGCTGTCCACGTGCTCACGCACCGGCAGCAGCGCGAACAAGAGGAGTCTCTCCCACCCGCGACCGCGCACCACAGGTTACCGGGTCACAACCGCTCCGCCGACGGTGGCGTCCTGTCCGACAGGGCGTCCCGACGGTCGTCCGGCCCCACGGGTCGGGGTCGGGCGGGTACCACGGGTCGATCCGTGCGTACGAACTCCTCGCATCGCGTGCCCCGTCCCGGCCGAACCGCCGGACGGAGACCACTTCACGAAGGAGTTCCGCATCAGCGATCCCCGTACCAACGACCGAATCCGTGTCACCGAGGTCCGACTCGTCGGCCCTGGTGGTGAGCAGGTCGGCGTTGTCCCCATCGCCGTCGCCCTCCGCCTCGCGCAAGAGGCAGAGCTGGATCTGGTCGAGGTTGCTCCGAACTCGAAGCCGCCCGTGGCCAAGATCATGGACTACGGCAAGTTCAAGTACGAAGCCGCGCAGAAGGCCAAGGAGGCCCGGCGCAACCAGGCGAACACGATCCTCAAAGAGGTCCGGTTCCGTCTGAAGATCGACGCACACGACTACGAGACCAAGCGCAAGCGCGCCGAGGGCTTCCTCGCGGCGGGTGACAAGGTGAAGGCCATGATCCTCTTCCGCGGCCGTGAGCAGTCGCGTCCGGAGCAGGGCGTGCGTCTCCTCCAGCGCTTCGCCGAGGACATCGCGGAGTACGGCGTCGTCGAGTCGCGACCGACCCAGGACGGCCGCAACATGACGATGGTGATCTCGCCGCTCAAGAACAAGTCGGACGCCAAGGCCGAGTCGAACGCCAAGAAGGCCGCCGTCCGCGCCGCCAACCGCGCGCAGTCGAACCCCGAGGGCGCGAAGGCAGCCGCCGAGGCCGAGTCGCCGAGCGCCGCCGAGTAACACCGCTCCGAGCACCACCCGGGCCGTCCGGCCCCGTCGCAGCGCTGCGGCACCACGACCCCCACACCCCGTACGGAAAGGCACCCACATGCCCAAGCAGAAGACCCACTCCGGGTCCAAGAAGCGCTTCAAGATCACCGGCTCCGGCAAGATCATGAAGCAGCAGGCTGGTATGCGTCACAACCTCGAGGTCAAGGCCGCGAAGCGCAAGGCCCGCCTCAACGAGGACCAGGTCCTCGCGAAGGCCGACGTCAAGGCCGTCAAGAAGCTCCTCGGCCACTGATCGGCCCTCGCCGACCATCGCCGACCCGGAACGTTAGGAAACCACCATGGCAAGAGTGAAGAGGGCGGTCAACGCCGCCAAGAAGCGTCGCGTCGTTCTCGAGCGCGCCGAGGGCTACCGCGGTCAGCGGTCGCGCCTGTACCGCAAGGCGAAGGAGCAGGTCACCCACTCCCTCGTCTACGCGTACCGCGACCGCCGCGCCAAGAAGGGCGAGTTCCGTCGCCTCTGGATCCAGCGCATCAACGCCGCGTCGCGCGCGAACGGGCTGACCTACAACCGCCTCATCCAGGGCCTCGGGCTCGCGGGTGTCGAGGTCGACCGCCGCATCCTCGCCGACCTCGCGGTCAACAACCCGGAGACCTTCGCGGCGCTCGTCGAGACCGCCAAGAACGCGCTCCCGGCGGACACGTCCGCGCCGAAGGCCGCTGCCTGAGCCATCGCGCACCCGAGCGGGCCCGACCACGTCACGTGGTCGGGCCCGCTCGCTGTTCCGGGGGCGGTCGGGAGGTCCGGTGCGGGCCCGACCCGCGCCTCCCGACCCGCGCCTCCCGGCCCGCGGCGCACGCGGCTCGGACGGGCGTGACGGCCGTCCCTGCCACACTGGGCGGGTGACCGAACTGCTCGACAACCCCCGCTCCTCCCGCGTCCGGACGGTCGCACAGCTGTCCCGCAAGGAGGTCCGCGCCGAGACCCGGCGGTTCCTGCTCGAGGGGCCCCAGGCCGTGTCCGAGGCCCTGCGCTTCCGGCCCGAGCTGCTCCACGACCTGTTCGCGACCCCCACGGCTCTCGAGCGCCATCCGGAGCTCGGCGAGGCCGCGGCGGCCGCCGACCTCCCGGTCGTGTTCGTGACGGAGCAGGTCCTCGAGGCGATGGCCGACACCGTCACGCCGCAGGGTGTGGTCGCCGTGTGCGAGCAGTTCCCGACGTCGGTCAAGGACGTCTTCCGGCCGGGCGCCGGCGAGGACGCGGGTCTGCCCGGTCTCGTGGCGATCCTCGAACAGGTGCGCGATCCGGGCAACGCGGGCACGATCATCCGTGCCGCGGACGCCGCGGGCGCGCAGGCCGTCGTGATGACCGGGCGGAGCGTCGACCCCTACAACCCCAAGGTGGTGCGGTCGACGACGGGGTCGCTGTTCCACGTCCCCGTGTCCGTCGGTGTCGAGCTGGCCTCGGCGGTGGACCGAGCACGCGCCGCGGGCTACACCGTGCTCGCGGCGGACGTGTCGGGCGAGGAACTCCCGGTGGTGCGGAGCGACGGCATGCTCGACGGTCCGACCGCCTGGGTGTTCGGCAACGAGGCCCGCGGACTCACCGCCGCGGACCTGGCCCTCGTCGACCGCGCGGTCCGGGTGCCCATCTACGGCCAGGCGGAGTCGATGAACCTCGCGACGGCGGCGTCGGTCTGTCTGTACGAGAGCGCGTTCGCGCACCGGTCCTGACCGCTGGTGGTCCTCCACCGCCGGGCAGCACACGTCGCTGTCCACGGTCCGGACGGTGTACCGGGAGGCCCGACGCCTGCCCGGTAGGCTTGCGTACCGTGTCAGAACCACTCGAGATCAGCGAGCCGGCGGTCGCCGCTGCCGTGGAGTCGGCACTCGTCGCCGTCCGCGCCGCGACGACGGTCGCGGAGCTCAAGCACGCCCGCGCCGAACACACCGGCGAGCAGTCGGTGCTCGCGCGGCTCAACGCGTCCATGCGGACGGTGCCGAAGGAGCAGAAGGCCGAGGCCGGCAAGCTCGTCGGCCAGGCGCGGGCGCGGGTGAACCAGGCGATCGCCGAGCAAGAGGCCGTCCTCGCCGTGGCCGAGGAGCGCGCCCGCCTCGAGTCGGAGCGGGTCGACGTCACGGCGCTGCCGGTGCGCCACCAGCCCGGCGCGCGACACCCGCTGTCGTTGCTGCAGGAGACGATCGCGGACATCTTCGTCGGCATGGGGTGGGAGGTCGCCGAGGGCCCCGAGCTCGAGCACGAGTGGTTCAACTTCGACGCCCTCAACTTCGACCAGGACCACCCCGCTCGCGCGATGCAGGACACGCTGTTCGTCGAGCCGGTCGAGCGGCACCTGCTCATGCGCACGCACACGTCGCCCGTCCAGGTCCGATCGCTCCTCGGGCGCGGTGTGCCGCTGTACGTCATCGCGCCCGGACGCGTGTACCGGTCGGACGAACTCGACGCGACGCACACGCCCGTCTTCACCCAGGTCGAGGGCATCGCTGTCGACCGGGGACTGACGATGGCGCACCTGCGCGGCACGCTCGAGCACTTCGCGCGGCAGATGTTCGGCGCCGACGCCCAGATCCGGCTCCGGCCCAACTACTTCCCGTTCACCGAGCCCTCCGCCGAGATGGACGTCTGGCAGCCGAACGCCAAGGGCGGCGCGCGCTGGGTCGAGTGGGGTGGGTGCGGCATGGTCAACCCGAACGTGCTCCGCTCGGCCGGCATCGACCCGTCCGAGTACCAGGGCTTCGCGTTCGGCATGGGGATCGAGCGGACGCTGCAGTTCCGCAACGACCTCAACGACATGCGTGACATGGTCGAGGGCGACATCCGCTTCTCGCAGCAGTTCGGAACGGTGGTCTGATGCGCGTCCCACTCCGATGGCTCGGTGAGTCAGTCGACCTCCCCGAGGACGCGACCCTCGAGCACGTCCACGCCGCCCTCGTGTCGGTCGGGTTCGAAGAAGAGGCCGAGCACGCGTTCGACCTGACGGGGCCGATCGTCGTCGGCCGAGTCCTCGAACGCGTGCCGGAGCCGCAGAAGAACGGCAAGACGATCAACTGGTGCCAGGTGGACGTGGGCGAACCGGAACCGCGGGGCATCGTCTGCGGCGCGCACAACTTCGACGTCGGTGACCTCGTGGTCGTCACGCTGCCTGGTGCCGTGCTGCCCGGTCCGTTCCCGATCGCCGCCCGGAAGACGTACGGACACGTGTCCGACGGCATGATCGCCTCCGCCCGCGAGCTCGGTCTCGGCGAGGACCACGACGGCATCCTCCGCTTCGCGGACCTCGGCATGGAGCCCGAGGTCGGCGCGGACGCCATCGCGCTCCTCGGGCTCGACGACGCCGCGGTCGAGATCAACGTCACCCCCGACCGCGGGTACGCGTTCAGCATCCGCGGCGTGGCGCGCGAGTACGCCCACGCCACGGGGGCGACCTTCCACGACCCCGCCGAGCGTCCGGCTCCGCGGTCGGGTGACGGCTTCGCGGTCACCATCGCGGACGACGCACCGATCCGCGGCAACGTGGGCGCCCGGACCTTCGTGACGCGCGTGGTCCGCGGCATCGACCCGACCCGCCCGACGCCCGCCTGGATGATCGCGCGGCTCCGACTCGTCGGCGTCCGGAGCATCTCGCTGCCCGTGGACATCACGAACTACGTGATGTTCGAACTCGGCCAGCCCCTGCACGGCTACGACCTCGGCGCGCTGCAGGGCGGGCTCACCGTCCGCCGCGCGACGCCGGGCGAGACCCTCGTGACCCTGGACGACGTCGAACGCCGACTCGACCCCGAGGACCTCGTCATCGCCGATGACGCCGGCCCGGTCGGGCTCGCGGGCGTCATGGGCGGCGCGCGCACCGAGATCGGAACGGGGACGACCGACGTCCTCATCGAGGCCGCCGGATTCGATCCGGTGTCCATCGCTCGGTCGGCCCGTCGGCACAAGCTCCCGAGCGAGGCCTCGAAGCGGTTCGAGCGGGGTGTGGACCCCCTCGTGGCCGAGGCTGCGGCGGCCCGCGCCGTCGAGCTCCTCGTCGAGCTCGCGGGTGGCACCGCGGACGACCTCGGATCGACGCTCGTCGATCGCTCGCCCCGCCCGGCGGTGTCGATGCGTCTCGATGCGCCCGAGTCCGTCGTCGGCGTGGCCTACACCGAGGCCGAGGTCGTCGAGACCCTCCGGTCCGTCGGCGCCGAGGTCACGACCGACGCGGACCTGCTCACGGTCACGCCGCCGTCGTGGCGGCCGGACCTCGTCGACGACGTCTCGCTGATCGAGGAGGTCGCGCGCATCGTCGGCTACGCGCGGATCCCGAGCGTGCTGCCGGTCGCGCCGCCCGGACGTGGCCTCAGCCGTGCCCAGCGTGCCCGTCGCCGCGTCGTCGCGGCACTCGCGGCCCAGGGCCTGGTCGAGGTCGTGACGGCCCCGTTCGTCGCCACGGCGACGGCTGATGCGTTCCCCGGGATCGACGCGGCCGGCGGTCCGAGCGTCGCACTGGCGAACCCACTCGACAGCGAGCTGCACCTGCTCCGTCGTTCCGGTCTGCCCGGGCTCGTCGACATCGCCCGTCGCAACACGGCGCGTGGCCTCGTCGACGTCGCGGTGTTCGAGGCGGCCTCCGTGTTCCTGCCCGCCCTGGGGGCCGAACTCGGCACGACGACGATCCCGCGCGGTGCGGAGCGTCCCGACGACGCCACCCTCGCCGCGATGACCGCGTCGCTCCCGGCGCAGCCCACACACGTGTCGGCACTGCTGACGGGGTCGCGGCTCCTCAAGCAGCCCGGTGTGGCGGCCGAGCCGTACGGCGTCGCCGACGCGCTCGACGTGGCGCGGACGGTCGCGTGGGCGGTCGGCGCCGAGCTGACCGTCGCGCAGACGGAACACCCGTCGATGCATCCCGGCCGTGCGGCCCTGGTGTCGGTCGGCGATCACCCCGTCGGCGTGGTCGGCGAGCTCCTCCCGTCGACGACGGCCGACGCCGACCTGCCGCGCGTGGTCGCGGTCGTCGAACTCGACCTCGACGCCCTCGTGGCTGCGGCCCCCGCCGCGGTCCTGCCCGAGGCGATCGTCTCCTACCCCGCGGCGACGCAGGACCTGTCCCTCGTGGTCGACGTGGATGTGCCGGCGGGCGCGGTGCTCGACGCCGTCCGCGATGGCGCCGGTGCGCTGCTGGAGTATGCTCGCCTCGTGGACGACTACCGGGGCGCCGGCGTGACGGAGGGACAGAAGTCCCTGACCTTCGCGCTGCGGTTCCGCGCCACGGACCGCACGCTGACCGCCGCCGAGGCCACCGAGGCCCGAGACGGCGCCGTCCGACGTGCCGGCGAGCGATTCGGGGCGACCCTGCGCGACTGATCCACTCGGGATCAGCCTCGCCCGGGGTCGCCGCCTCCGACTCCCTCGACCGAAGTCCGATCATCAAGGTGGAACCCATGTCCGTATCCGTCGCCGTGGCGGGAGCCAGCGGCTACGCGGGTGGGGAGCTCCTGCGCGTGCTCTCCGCCCATCCCGAGTTCGACGTCAGGACGGTGACGGCGTTCTCGAACGCCGGACAACCGCTCATCGCGACACAGCCGCACCTCCGCTCGCTCGCACACCTCACCCTGACCGAGACCACCCCGGAGCAGCTGCGCGGGCACGACGTCGTGTTCCTCGCGCTGCCCCACGGCCAGTCCGGCGCGATCACCGAGCAGCTCGGGGACGACGCGCTCGTGGTCGACTGCGGTGCGGACCACCGTCTGACGGACCCGGCCGACTGGTCGGCGTTCTACGGCGGTGCGTACCACGGCGCGTGGACGTACGGTCTACCCGAACTCGTGCGGGCCGGCGGATCGGGCGCCGCCGCCAAGCAACGGTCCGAGCTCGTCGGGACGAAGCGCATCGCAGTACCGGGGTGCAACGTCACCGCCGTGACCCTGGGGATCGCGCCCGGGGTCGCCGCGGGCGTCGTGGAGACGGACGACATCGTCGCGGTGCTGAGCGTCGGGCCGTCGGGTGCGGGCAAGAAGCTCGCGACGACCTACCTGGCCGCCGAGATCCTGGGGTCCGCGTCCGCCTACGCGGTCGGGGGCACGCACCGGCACGTGCCGGAGATCCAGCAGAACCTCCGCGTCGCCGGGGCCTCGTCGGTGCGGGTGTCCTTCACACCCGTGCTCGTCCCGATGGCCCGGGGCATCCTCGCGACCACGTCCGCGCGGCTCGCGCCCGGTGTGGGCGCGCACGACGTCCGGCTGGCCTGGGAACAGGCGTACGCCGACGAACCGTTCGTCCACCTCCTGCCCGAGGGCGAGTACCCGCGCGTCGCGGACACGGTCGGTGCGAACACGGCGCTCGTGGGCATCGCGGTCGACGAGGCCGCTCGACGCGTCGTCGCGATCTCGGCGCTGGACAACTTGGCCAAGGGCACGGCCGGTGCCGCTGTGCAGTCCACCAACATCGCGCTCGGTCTGCCGGAGACGCTCGGTCTCTCGATCGACGGAGTCGCCCCGTGACCGCGGTGACCGACGGGACCGCGGTGCCGTCCCTCCAGGGCGTCACGGCCGCGGCCGGGTTCCGCGCGACGGGCGTCACCGCCGGGTTGAAGCCGAGTGGCAAGCCGGACGTCGCCCTCGTCGTCAACGACGGTCCGTCCGACGCGGTCGCCGCGGTGTTCACGAGCAACCGGGCGAAGGCGAACCCGGTCATCTGGTCCCAGCAGGTCGTCGCGGACGGCGTCGCGCGTGCGGTCGTCCTCAACTCGGGCGGTGCGAACTGCTTCACCGGGTCCTTCGGGTTCCAGACGACGCACCAGACGGCCGAGGCGGTGGCCGACGTCATCGGTGTCGGTGCAGCTGACGTCGTGGTGTGCTCGACCGGCCTCATCGGGGTCGGGGGCGAGGCCTTCCGCGAGGGCGTGCTCCGTGGTGTCGGACTGGCTGCCGCCGGGCTCAGCACCGACGGCGGTCCGGCGGCGGCCGAGGCGATCATCACCACCGACACGCACGCCAAGCAGTCGGTGGTGTCCGTCGACGGCTGGACGATCGGTGGCATGGCGAAGGGCGCCGGGATGCTCGCGCCCGGGCTCGCGACGATGCTCGTGGTGATCACGACGGATGCCGACCTGGCGTCGGACGCGCTGGACCAGGCCCTCCGCGCGGCAACACGCGTCACGTTCGACCGCGTCGACTCCGACGGCTGCATGTCCACGAACGACACGGTCGTGCTCATGGCCTCCGGCGCCTCCGGGACGACCCCCGAGGTCGGTGACTTCCAGGAGGCCCTCACCGCGGTGTGCGCGGACCTCGCGCGTCAGCTCCAGCAGGACGCCGAGGGCGCGAGCCACGACATCGCGATCGAGGTCGTCGGCGCGGCCAGCGAGGACGACGCGGTGACGGTCGGGCGCAGCGTCGCCCGCAACAACCTGTTCAAGGCCGCCGTGTTCGGCAACGACCCCAACTGGGGGCGGGTGCTCGCGGCGATCGGCACGACGGACGCCGAGTTCGACCCGTACGCGGTCGACGTCAGCATGAACGGGGTCCGCGTGTGTCACGCCGGCGCTCCGGACCGCCCGAGCGACCAGGTCGACCTGACGCCGCGCGACACGCACGTGCACATCGACCTCGGGGTCGGCCCCCACGCGGCGACGATCCTGACGAACGACCTGACGCACGACTACGTGCACGAGAACAGCGCGTACTCGAGCTGATGGCGAACGGAACACACGTGGACAACGACGGACTCCTCACCGAGGACCAGGAACTCGCCGCGGTCAAGGCCGCCACGCTCATCGAGTCGCTGCCCTGGATCAAGCGCTACTCCGGCAAGGTCGTCGTCGTGAAGTTCGGCGGCAACGCGATGGTGAACGACGACCTCAAGCGCGCGTTCGCCGAGGACATGGTCTACCTGCGCTACGCGGGGCTCCACCCGGTGGTGGTGCACGGTGGCGGCCCGCAGATCTCGGCCGCGCTCGAGCAACAGGGCATCGCGTCGGAGTTCCGTGGCGGGTACCGCGTGACCACGACCGAAGCGATCACGGTCGTGCGCGACGTCCTGGCCGGTGAGGTCAACCGCGAGATCGTCGACCTGCTCGACGAGCACGGCGCCGGACTCGGGGTCGGCGTGTCCGGCGACGGCGGCTCGTTGTTCTCCGGGCACAAGCGCGGTGTGGTCATCGACGGCGAGGAGTTCGACCTCGGTCACGTCGGCGACATCACCGAGGTCGACCCAACCGAGGTGCTCGCCGCGATCGAGGCCAACCGGATCCCGGTGGTGTCGAGCATCGCGATCGACGAGAGCGATCCGGAGCAGGCCCTCAACGTGAACGCCGACGCCGCGGCGGCAGCCCTGGCGATCGCGCTGCGCGCGTCGAAGCTCATGATGCTGACCGACGTGCCGGGGCTGTACCGGAACTGGCCCGACCGGGACTCCGTGATCGACCTCATCTCGGTCGACGAACTCCGGGAACTCCTGCCGAGCCTCGAGTCCGGCATGATCCCGAAGATGACCGCCTGTCTCGATGCCGTGGTCGCGGGCGTCGGCGGCGCGACCATCATCGACGGCCGTATCCCGCACTCCATCCTCCTCGAGGTGTTCACCCTGCGCGGTGCCGGCACCGAGGTCATCCCCAACGAACGACGCGCGCCCGGACACCTGGCCGCTGCTGACGAACGGAACGAAGCATGAGCATGACGACCCAGACTGGCTGGAACGACCGGTTCGGCGCGTCGCTCATGCGATCGCTGACCCCACCGAAGATCATGCTCGAGCGTGGCCGCGGCTGCCGGGTGTGGGACGTCGACGGCAAGGAGTACCTCGACTTCCTGGCGGGCATCGCCGTGAACTCGCTCGGTCATGCCCACCCCGCGGTGGTCGAGGCCGTGACGGACCAGGCGTCGAAGCTCATGCACGTGTCGAACTACTTCGCCACGCCGCCGCAGCTCGAGCTCGCGGAACGCCTCAAGCGCATCACCGGCGCGGGGGACGCGGGTCGCGTCTACTTCGGTAACTCCGGGGCCGAGGCGAACGAAGCCGCGTTCAAGCTCGCACGGCTGAACAAGGGCGACGGGTCCCGCACGCGGATCCTCGCGTTGCAGAACTCGTTCCACGGACGCACGATGGGTGCCCTCGCGCTCACCGGCAAGCCCGCCCTCCGCGAGGACTTCGAGCCGATGATCCCCGGGGTCGAACACATCGACTCCACCATCGAGGCGCTCGAGGCCGCGATCGACGACCAGGTCGCCGCACTCGTGCTCGAACCGATCAAGGGCGAGGCCGGCGTCGTCGACCTGCCCGAGGGCTTCCTCGCGGCGGCGCGAGCGCTGACGGAGCAGCACGGCGCGTTGCTCATCCTCGACGAGATCCAGACCGGCGTGGGACGCACCGGGTCGTGGTTCGCCTTCCAGGGGCACGGGATCACGCCCGACGCGATCACGATCGCGAAGGGCATCGCCGGAGGCTTCCCGATCGGCGCACTCGTCACGTTCGGGTGGGCGTCCGACCTGTTCTCGGCAGGCCAGCACGGGTCCACCTTCGGCGGGAACCCGCTGGCGACGCGGGTCGCGAACGCCGTGCTCGGCGAGATCGAGACCACCGGGCTCGTGGAGGCGGCGCGCGGCAAGGGCGAGCGCATCCGCGCCGGGATCGCAGCCATCGGCAGCCCGCTCGTCGACGAGGTGCGGGGCGAGGGCCTCCTCGTCGGGATCGGACTCACCCGACCCGTCGCCCCCGCGATCAACACGGCCGCGCTCGAGCGCGGGCTCATCGTCAACGCTCCGAACGAGTCATCCATCCGGATCGCACCGCCGCTCATCGTGTCCGACGCCGAGATCGACGAGTTCCTGGTGATCCTCGCGCAGGCGATGGAGGCAGCGGCATGACCCGCCACTTCCTCCGGGACGACGACCTCACCCAGGCGGAGCAGCTCGAGATCCTCGACCTCGCCGCGGCGATGAAGGTCGACCGCTGGGGCGCGAAGCCGCTGGCGGGGCCCCAGAGCGTGGCGGTCATCTTCGACAAGTCCTCCACCCGGACGCGCGTGTCGTTCCACGTCGGCATCAGCGACCTCGGGGGCAGCCCGCTCATCATCTCCACCGCCAACAGTCAGCTCGGCGGCAAGGAGACCCCGTCCGACACGGCGCGCGTGCTCGAACGGATGGTGTCCGCCATCGTCTGGCGCACGTACGCGCAGGCCGGGCTCGAGGAGATGGCCGCTGGGACCACGGTGCCGGTCGTGAACGCGCTGTCGGACGACTTCCATCCCTGCCAGCTCCTCGCGGACCTCCTGACGATCCGCGAGCACCGGGGCACGCTCGCCGGCCAGACGATCGCCTTCGTCGGCGACGGCGCGAGCAACATGGCCCAGTCCTACCTGCTCGCGGGGACGACCGCGGGCATGCACGTCCGTGTCGCGGCCCCCGTCACGTTCGCACCCGACCGGCAGGTCGTCGCCGACGCCGAGCGCGTCGGCGCGCGGACCGGTGGCTCCGCCCTCGTCGTGACGGATCCCGTCGCGGCGGTGAGCGGTGCCGACGTCGTCGTCACCGACACCTGGGTGTCCATGGGCAAGGAGGACGAGAAGCAAGCGCGCCTCGAGACCTTCTCCGGGTACCGCGTCGACGACGAGCTCATGGCGCACGCCGCCGCCGACGCCGTGTTCATGCACTGCCTGCCCGCCGACCGCGGCTACGAGGTGACCGAAGCGGTCATCGACGGTCCGCGGAGCATCATCTGGGACGAGGCCGAGAACCGACTGCACGCGCAGAAGGCCCTTCTCGCCTGGCTCCTCGACCACGCGGCCGACTGACCTCGGCCCGCGACGAACATCCACCCCGCACCCCGCATCCCCTGAGAAGGAGAACCATGGCAGACCGCGTCGTACTCGCGTACTCCGGAGGGCTCGACACCTCCGTCGGCATCGGATGGCTCAAGGACGCCACCGGCAAGGAGGTCGTGGCACTCGCCGTCGACGTCGGCCAGGGCGGCGAGGACATGGACCGCATCCGTCAGCGCGCGCTCGACTGCGGCGCCGTCGAGTCGATCGTCGTCGACGCCAAGGACGAGTTCGCCGACGACTACCTGATGCCGGCGCTCAAGGCGAACGCCCTCTACCAGAAGCGCTACCCGCTCGTGTCCGCCCTGAGCCGGCCGCTCATCGCGAAGCACCTCGCCCTCACCGCCAAGCAGCTCGGCGCGGACAGCGTCGCCCACGGCTGCACCGGCAAGGGCAACGACCAGGTCCGGTTCGAGGCAGCGGTCGCCGCGATCGCCCCCGACCTGACGAGTGTCGCGCCGGTCCGGGACCTCGCACTCACGCGCGACAAGGCGATCGTGTACGCGCAGGAGCACGACCTGCCCATCGAACAGAGCAAGAAGTCGCCGTACTCGATCGACCAGAACGTCTGGGGCCGCGCGGTGGAGACCGGGTTCCTCGAGGACCCCTGGAACCCGCCGATCGAGGACCTGTACTCGTACACGCAGGACCCGACGGTCGAGCGCGCCGCGGACGAGGTCACCATCACGTTCGAGCACGGCGTACCGGTCGCGATCGACGGACAGCGCTTCAGCGCACTCCGCATCGTGCAGGAGCTCAACGCACTGGCGGGCAAGCACGGCGTCGGGCGGATCGACGTGGTCGAGGACCGGCTCGTCGGCATCAAGAGCCGCGAGGTCTACGAAGCGCCCGCCGCGATGGCGCTCATCGCGGCGCACGAGGAACTCGAGAGCCTGACGCTCGAACGTGACGTCAACCGCTACAAGCGCGGGGTCGAGTCCGAGTGGGCGAACCTCGTGTACGACGGTCTCTGGTTCTCCGGGCTCAAGCGCAGCCTCGACGCGTTCATCGAGGACACCCAGCAGTACGTGTCCGGTGACATCCGCCTGCAGCTGCACGGCGGCCGTGCGACCGTGACGGGCCGTCGGAGCGAGCAGTCCCTGTACGACTTCGACCTCGCCACGTACGACACGGGCGACACGTTCGACCAGTCGCTGTCCAAGGGCTTCATCGAGATCTGGTCCCTGCCGAGCAAGATCTCCGCTCGGCGCGACCTGGCCAACTGAGGCGGAGCGGCGGCATGGCGGACGAGCAGAGCACGAGCAGGGCCGGCGAGGCCGGCGCGCTGTGGGGCGGGCGGTTCAGCAGCGGTCCCTCCCCGGAGCTCGTCGAACTGAGCAGGTCCACGCAGTTCGACTGGCAGCTGGCGCCGTACGACATCGCGGGGTCGCGGGCACACGCCCGCGCCCTCGCGGTGGCCGGGTACCTGTCCGAGGACGAACTCAGCCGGATGCTGGACGGTCTCGACCGACTGGACGCTGCGGTCGCGGCCGGCACGGCCCGACCGGGCCAGGACGACGAGGACGTGCACTCGGCGCTCGAGCGTCTGCTCATCGAGGACATCGGGGGCGACCTCGGTGGGAAGCTCCGGGCCGGCCGCAGCCGGAACGACCAGATCGCGACGCTGGTGCGGCTGTACCTGCTCGACCACGCGCGACGGATCGGGCACCTGCTGGTGGACCTCATCGACGCGCTGAGTGCGCAGGCGGACGCCCACCGTGAGGCCGTGATGCCCGGGCGCACGCACCTGCAGCACGCGCAGCCGGTGTTGCTCGCGCACCACCTGCTCGCCCACGCTTGGCCGCTGGTCCGTGACCTCGAGCGCTTCCGTGACTGGGCCTCCCGGGCATCCGCGTCCCCCTACGGCGCGGGTGCGCTCGCCGGGAGCTCACTCGGTCTCGATCCCGCCGCGGTCGCGGCAGACCTGGGTTTCGCTCGCCCCACCGAGAACTCGATCGACGCGACGGCGTCGCGCGACGTCGTGGCGGAATTCGCCTACGTCACCGCGCAGATCGGGATCGACGTGTCGCGGCTGGCCGAGGAACTCATCGTCTGGAACACGAAGGAGTTCGGCTTCGTCCGGCTGCACGACGGGTTCTCGACCGGGTCGAGCATCATGCCGCAGAAGAAGAACCCGGACATCGCGGAACTCGCGCGCGGCAAGAGCGGCCGCCTCATCGGCAACCTCACCGGGCTGCTCGCGACGCTCAAGGGACTCCCGTTGGCGTACAACCGCGATCTCCAAGAGGACAAGGAGCCGGTGTTCGACTCCGTCACGCAACTCGAGGTGCTGCTCCCGGCGTTCACCGGCATGGTCGCGACCGTCGAGTTCGACACGCAGCGCATGGCGACGCTCGCGCCGCAGGGGTTCTCCCTCGCGACGGACGTGGCCGAGTGGCTGGTGCGCCGCGGTGTGGTGTTCCGTGACGCGCACGAGATCTCGGGTGCCTTGGTGCGCTTCTGCGAGGAGCGCGGCCTCGAGCTCGACGAACCGAGTGATGCGGATTACCGGTCCGTCTCCGAACACCTGACCCCGGACGTCCGCTCGGTCCTGACCGTCGAGGGGAGCGTCGCCAGTCGCGCTGGTGCCGGAGGGACGGCACCGGAGCGCGTCGCCGAACAGGTCGTGGCCCTCACCGCTCGGATCCGATCGCTGACCGAGGCGGCGCCGCTCGCGTGATCGACGAGGCGGGGGTGCTCGGCGAGCCCGCGCTGGCGGCTGCTCCCGCGCTGCTCGGTGCGACCATCACCGGTCGCGGCGTGACCGTGCGCATCACCGAGGTCGAGGCCTACATGGGCGAGACCGACCCTGGGTCGCACGCGTTCCGCGGTCAGCGGCAGCGCAACCGCCACCTGTTCGGTGCGCCAGGGACCTTGTACGCCTATCGCTCGTACGGCATCCACACCTGCCTCAACGTCGTCAGTGGACCGGACGGATTCGCCTCCGGGTCGTTGCTGCGCGCGGGCGCGGTGGTCGAGGGCGTCTCGCTTGCGCGGGAGCGACGCGGTGACCGCGTGCCCGACGTCGGTCTCGCCCGCGGGCCGGGCAACCTCGGTCAGGCGCTCGGCGCGATGCTCACGGACGACGGTTCGAGCGTGCTCGACGGCCGCGGACCGTACGTCCTCCGCTTCGCCGACGGACTGGAGGAGCGACTCGCCTCGTCGACGACCGCGCTCCTCGACGAATCCCTCGCGGACGGCAGACCGCGGATCTCCGTCGGCCCGCGGGTCGGTGTCGGGGGCGTGGCGGGAGGGCGCGCGTTCCCGTGGCGATTCTGGTTGACGGGCGAACCGACCGTGTCCTCGTACCGGCGCCATCCCCAGGCGACGGACTGAGCGCAGTCGGGTGGGCGACGCGCACTACGATGACGGGGTGCCCAGCGATACCGTTCCCGAGGTCCTGACGCGCCAGCAGAACGACCCGTCCTTCGACTCGATCTGGGACGAACTGCAGTGGCGCGGGCTCGTCCACGTCTCGACCGACGAGACCGCATTGCGGGCAGCGCTCGAAGCCGGTCCGTTGACGTACTACTGCGGGTTCGACCCGACCGCGCCGAGCCTGCACTGCGGGAACCTGTACCAGCTCCTGCTCATGCGCCGACTGCAGCTGGCCGGCCACAAGCCGCTCGGCCTGGTCGGGGGGTCCACCGGGCTCATCGGTGACCCCCGACCGACCGCCGAACGGACCCTCAACGACCGCGCGACCGTCGAGGAGTGGGTGACGCGCCTCCGCGCGCAGGTGTCGCGGTTCCTCAGCCCCGACGGCGAGAACGGGCTGCGCATGGTGAACAACCTCGACTGGACGGCGCCGCTGTCCGCCATCGACTTCCTGCGTGACATCGGCAAGTACTTCCGCGTCAACACGATGCTCCGCAAGGACGCGGTGGCAGCTCGGCTGAACTCGGACGCCGGGATCAGCTACACCGAGTTCAGCTACCAGATCCTCCAGGGCCTCGACTACCGCGAGCTCCACCGTCAGTACGGCTGCACGTTGCAGACGGGCGGCAGCGACCAGTGGGGCAACCTGACGAGCGGCACCGAACTGATCCGCCGCACCGAGGGTGCCGTGGTCCACGCGCTCGGGACTCCGCTCATCACGAACTCCGACGGCACGAAGTTCGGCAAGAGCGAGGGCAACGCCGTCTGGCTCGACCCGGAGATGACGACGCCGTACGCGTTCTACCAGTTCTGGCTCAACACGGCGGACGCGGACGTGATCGAGCGGCTCAAGGCGTTCACGTTCCTCTCGCGCGCCGAGATCGAGCGGCTCGAGCAGGCGGTGGCGGACGAGCCCTTCCGGCGAGAAGCCCAGCGCGCGCTCGCGTTCGCGGTGACGTCGCTGGTGCACGGCGAAGCGGCGACGCGGGCGGCGATCGAGGCCGCGTCGGCGCTGTTCGGCAACGGTGACCTCGCCGCCCTGGACGCGGGGACCCTCCGCGCCGCGATCGCGGAGTTGCCGTCGGTCACGCTCGCACCCGACGTCGACGTCACACGCGCGCTGGTGGAGACCGGACTCGTCGAGTCCCTCGGCAAGGCCCGGCGTGCGGTCGAGGAGGGCGGGATCTCGGTGAACAACCAGCGCGTCACCGACCCGACCGCGCGCATCGACGCCGACGTGCTGGCCGGGGGAGTGGTCGTGCTCCGGCGCGGGAAGAAGACGTTGGCCGGCGTCACCATCGGCTGAACCACCTCGACCACGAACGCCCGGACTCCCGGTGAGGACGGGCGTTCTGTCGTACCTGGGGCGTCCATCAGCACTGGCGGTGCATCCTGGGCGCGGCCGCGACACGCCCGGGATGTGGGGTGGTTTGCTGGGTGGTGGGGTGGTGCGTAAAGTAATCACTCGTCACCCCAAAGGTGCGGCGGAGCGGCCGGGACAGTGTCCCGGAGCG